>JARFQH010000080.1 GCA_029287875.1 Desulfobacteraceae bacterium
TTTGTAACCGTTCACAGGGTTGCAAAGTCCGATGCGCTTCAAACCACCTAATTGTAAGCGTTTACAGGGTGCCGCAGATGCAAGGCGTCGGGTGCGCAGACGTACTTTTGTACTTCAAGTGCCCGACAACAAAGCAGATGCGGTACCCAGTGAACGCTTACCCGACTTTTATCATCGCGGTTCACCTACGGCGGCGACATCTTTTGGAAAGCCTTCAGGGCCGCCCGTTTCACCTTTGCTTCCGGATCGGCCAGCCCGGCTTCAATGTCACTTTTGAACGCAACCAATTCCTGCGGCGTGAGACCGGCCAGTTCCGTGTAAGCCAGCTCACGGATGCGCGCATCCGCGTCCTTAAGAAACTTGCGGTAAGCCGGCAGGTGATGCTTTATCCCATCGATCATCCCGAGAAGGACCAGGGCGTCGACCCGCAGTTCGTCTTCCGCGTGATCCAATATGCGCAGGTAAACCCCGGCCACCGTCTCCCGCCGGTCCGAATACCGCCAGAGGTTGTAAAGAATGCTGCGTCTCTGCTCAAGGGAGGCATGTTTCAACCGGTCAAGCAGAAGGCCCAGTATCCGGTCATCCTGAAGATTCGACAAAGCGTTGACCGCCGCCTGCTGAACCTGCACATCCGGGTCGTACAACAGTTCGATCAAGGGGATGGCGGCTGCGGCATTGCCTCGCCACCCCAGTGCAAAGGCGGCTCCGGCCCGCAGGATCGGGTCTTTGTTTTTCAAGTTGACCACCAGTTGGTCGATAAGGGCTTGCGGATTCCTTAGAAAAGAGCCGGTCACGCTCAGTTGGATAGCGGCGTCGTGGCGCACCTCTTCGTCTTCGGCCGGGTCGGTCAGCAGCCGGTAAAGCGGCCAAACGATATCCTCTTTGGCAAATCCGCCCAACAGCAGAACGATCCGACTCTTGAGACCGCGATCAGCATGTTTGAGCGCTTTGAGCAACAGCGGCACGGCTTGCTCCCGTTCTTCAAGGAAGCGTTTCGGATCTTCGACATAAACTTGGGCTTTTTTCAGAAGGCGCGCCCGCGATTGAAATAAAATGATGTTGTTTTTTGTCATCCCGCCGCTTTTGTCTGTGTTTTTGTCTACGATAGATTCAAAAAAAAAAGGATATCAGAATTTTATAACTTTTGAACCCCTGGCCCAGACCCGGGTTTGACAGATGTGTTGATGGAAAGCAATATCTATAAGTAATGCAAACAATTTCGAAATCACGACCCATAGCGCCAGGGCAGGCTTAAACCTTGAAGCTTGAACCGATCAGTTTTGATGTTAGTATCCGTGAAACCCGCACCCATGTCAACGTTGGCCCAAACCAGCTCTAACAGCAAAAATTGCCCTTGACCCTGTACGCCTGTAATGTAAAGCTGATACACATAATGCCATACTCTAATATGTCCGCCCCGGGAATATCCGGTGACACGCGCCACGAAACGCGTCTATTTTCACCAATATTCTGAAATAATTTCATTCTTGACACTTAAGGAGGCGCGTTCTATTTGTTTTGTTGTTGGGATGTCTTCACCTTGGACCCATTTTGCAGCGGATACCGACCGTGAGTCAGCGAAAGCGATCCGGGTGACCTCGACACTTTAAAAAAATAGTCTTTTTGGGTTCCTATAAGATGATATAGTGTCACAGTGGTATCAGAGTGTATCCGATGACCTACAATGCCGATCATTCCGCAAGCAAGATCACGGAGAATTCCTCCCGACCGGCTCAGCGCCAGATGGAGACCATAGATCTCGAAATTGACCCTGATTCAAAAACCGTTTTGCCGTTGCTCCGTAAGACCAGATCTTTTACAAAGAGCCGTGAGCTTCAGAAGCGAGGTCTCTACCCGTATTTTCGGACGATCACCTCGACCCGCGATACGGAGGTGGTCATCAACGGCGCCGAAGTTCTGATGTTCGGTTCCAACAGCTACCTCGGCCTCACGAATCATCCCGATATCAAGCAAAGTATAAATGCCGCCGTGCAAAAATACGGATCCGGCTGCGCCGGATCACGTTTCCTCAACGGCACCCTGGACATTCACCTGGAACTCGAGAACGCGCTGGCCGAACTGGTCGGCAAAGATGCCGCCATCGTTTTTTCGACCGGTTATCAGGCCAACCTCGGCGCACTCGGCACGATCGTCGGACGCGGCGAATACGTGCTGGCAGACAAAGAAGATCATGCCAGCATCGTTGACGGCTGCCGCCTGACCCTCGGAACTTTTCAGCGTTGGAACCATAACGATTTGGGCCATCTTGCCGACCGGCTGCGGAATATCGACCACGACACCGGAAAACTGATCGTGGTCGACGGGGTCTTCAGCATGTCGGGCGATATCGCACCGCTTCCGGGGATCGTCGACCTCGCTGAACAGCACAAGGCCGCCGTGATGGTAGATGATGCGCACGGTATCGGCGTCATGGGAACCGGTGGGGCCGGTTCGGCCGACCACTTCGGATTGACTGACCGTGTCCACATCATAATGGGCACCTTCAGCAAATCCCTGGCTTCGGTGGGCGGTTTCATCGCCGCCGACGCGGTGACCATCGAATACCTGAAACACACCTCCCGCAGTTTGATTTTCAGCGCCAGCATCAGCCCGGCTAACACCGCAGCCGTGTTGACCGCCGTGAAAATCATGCGCCGCGAGCCCGAGCGAATCGAGCGCCTCTGGCAAAACACGCATCACATGCGGGAAGGCCTGCAGCGGCTGGGATTCGAAACAGGCACCGGTCAAACGCCGATTATTCCAGTTTATTGTCACGACTCAGAGCCGACTCTGCTGATGGCGCTCAGGCTTCAGGCGGAGGGGATCTTCGTCAATCCGGTTCTCCCACCCGGCGTCCTTCCCAACCAGTCACTCATCCGCATCAGCTTGATGGCGACCCATACCAAAAAGCAGATCGATTACGCCCTCGAAAAGATGGCCAAGGTCGGTGCTGAGATCGGCATCATTTAACGAGATATAGGCCTGGTTTCCCAAAAACTCGAAAACGACAATCCGGATGCGCCAATGTAGTCTTGAATTCCCTTTTATCTTCAATATCGAGTACATAAACGGATCTAAATTGAAATTTTGAAGCAGACGCGTACGATAGAAACCAACCCTTGAATGCGCCGAGTCAGTGAGAGACGATGCTGTTTACGGCAAGACAAACGGTCACGGAAAATGATCTGAAAACGTTTATGCGCTTTCCGTTGGATCTGTATCGCAACGAACCCCAATTTGTGCCACACCTGTTGCGAGAGCGTAAAAAATTCTTCAGCCGTTCCAACCCCATCTTCGAATTTACCGATGTGGCCTTCTTTCTCGTCCACGACGCCCGCGGTGAAGTGGCCGGACGGGTGACGGCCCACATCAACCACCGTGCCGCCGCGACGACAACCGAGAAAAGAGGCTATTTCGGTTTTTTCGAATGCACTCCCGCCATAGAAGCAGCATCGGCACTGATGCAAGCGGCCGAAGAGTGGCTGCGCAACAGGGGCATGTCCGTCATTCAAGGACCTTTTAATTTCTCCACTAACGAAGAGTGCGGGTTTTTGGCCCACGGCTTCGACCGGTCGCCGGCGTTCATGATGCCCTACACGCTACCGTATTACCTCGATTTCATGGATCATCTCGGCTACGCACCGGCCAAGGACCTTCTGACTTACGAATACGCTCACCGCGGCCGCATACCCGAATACCTCGAGCATTACTGCCGCCGGGTGCAACAGAGGAATCAGGTAACCATTCGTGCACTAGACATGCGCCGGTTCGAGGAAGAAGTCACAGCGGCATTTCGGATCTACAATGCCGCCTGGGAAGAAAACTGGGGCTTTGTACCGATGACCGAAGCCGAATTCGACTATGCCGCCCATGAGTTTAAACCGATCATCGAACCGTCGCTCGTGCTCGTGGCCGAGAAAGAGGGTCGCATGGTCGGCTTGTCTCTCAGCCTGCCGGATTACAATGTCGTTCTGCGAAAAATGAAGGGACGGCTCTTTCCGTTCGGTTTTCTGCATTTTCTCTTCGGCCGGCGATCTATCCGTCATATCCGCGTCACCCTGATGGGGGTGCTGCGCGAGTATCGCCGCAGCGGGATCGACCTGCTGCTGATCGAAAACACCTTTCGGAATGCGATGGCGAAAGGCTACCTGAGCGCTGACCTGTCCTGGATTCTGGAGGATAACCTTTTGATGCGAAGAGCTCTGGAACGGATGGGCGCCACGGTCAGTAAAGTCCACCGCATATACGAAAAAAAGTTATGAAAGTGTGTCTCACCGGTGGCAATGGTTTTGTGGGCAGTCACATTCTGGATGGTCTGCAGAAGGCCGGCATGAAAAGTGTCCTATTGCTCCGTCGCACCGGCGATACCCGTTTCATCGCCCGCCACCTGGACCAAGTCGAGATAAGCTACGGCTCGCTTGGCGACCTTGATGCCCTTACCACCGCACTGCACGGTGCCGAGGCGGTGATCCACTGTGCGGGTAAAACCAAAGTTATAAGACATTCTGAATACGAGGAGGTCAACGACGCCGGCACGCGCCACATCGTCGCGGCCGCCAACACCCACGCCGATTCGATTCGGCACTTCATTCACATTTCCAGTCTGGCGGTCAGCGGGCCGGGAACCATAACGCAGCCGGCCCGCGAGAACGCTCCGCCACAGCCGGTTTCCGCCTATGGCCGCAGCAAATTGGCCGGCGAAACAGCTGTCAGAAAGAACTGCCGCATGGCATGGACGATACTGCGGCCTGCCGCGGTCTACGGGCCACGGGACCGGGATTTCTTCAATGTGTTCAAGGCCGTCAAATTGCACCTGATGCCCCTATTCGACAGCGGTCATCAACCCCTCAGCCTGGCCTTTGCGCCGGATGTGGCCGCCGCGGTGCTCGCCTGCCTCGGCCATAGAAAGGCCTGTGGAAAAATATACCATGTAGCGGCCACCCCACCTTTCTCCAACGAAGAATTGCTGCAGGAAATCGCGACGCAGATGGGCGTTCGACCACTGCGGGTGATCCTTCCGCGCGCGGTCCTCTGCCCGCTCGGCGGACTGCAGGAGGTACTGGCGCGGCTATCCGGGCGACCCGGCATTCTAAGCCGTGACAAGGTCAGGGAAATCCAGGCTCCCGGCTGGGTCTGCGCGACCGAAAGGATCGAAAAGGACCTTGGATTCAGCGCCCCAACACCGTTGGACAAAGGCGTTGCCCGAACCCTCGAGTGGTACCGCCGGCAGGGGTGGCTGTGACCGGGAGACCCTCGCCACCGGCAACCCCCGGCCGCTTTTCGGCCGCATCGCTGCTGTCTGTTACCCGCCATTATCAATTCATCGACTATGCTACGCAGGGGTATTTGGTTGTTGTCGGAGCTCTGATTCTTTTTTTAGGCAGTGACAGTGTGACCTTCGGGGCGGTTCTATTGGCGGCGCATGCCGCAGGAATATTGGGCCTTCACGCCCTGATCACTGCCCACAGAGCCTTTCCGGATTGGCGATCGCTCGGCTTTTTGCGTCATTTTTATCCGATATTGATGTATGCCGTATTTTATCGCGAGTGTGAAGCCCTCAATCTTATGATTGTCGACCGCTATCTCGACCGAAGCTTCATCGCTCTGGAGGAACGTCTGTTCGGTCTGCAGCCGAGTGTCCGTTTCATGGAAGCATTTCCTTCCTTGGCGGTGAGCGAGTTTTTTTATGCTGCCTATTTCTCTTACTACATCATGATCGTCGGCGTCGGTGTGGCCCTTTATCTTCAGGAACGGCAGCGGTTTTTTCACTTCATCGCTGTTGTTTCCTTCGTTTTTTACGTCTGCTTCACGATCTATATTTTTCTGCCGGTCATCGGCCCACCGGTTTTTTATGTTCCCATACCGGGTTTTTCCGGTCAGGAAGAACTGCCTTTTTATCCCCTGCAGTTTCCACCGGCAGTTCGTTCCGGAATATTTTTTCGTATCATGCAGCTGATCTATCGGTATTTCGAAGGTCACGGGGCCGCTTTCCCGAGCAGCCACGTTGCCGTGGCCATCTGCACCCTTTATTTCACCTGGCGTTATTTTCCAGGTCGACGCTATTGGCATTTAGCGGCGGTTATTGCCCTTTGTTTTTCGACCGTCTATTGCCGATACCACTACGCCGTAGATGTCCTGGCGGGGGTTTTGACGGCCGCAGTTGTCATCCCGCTGGGCGAATCGCTCTACCGTCGGATACCCGGCCCATCGCCCGGCACATCGTGAATCATTGCTCAGCGAAAGACCGTGGACAGACATCGATATACTTGACGGCTCGCCCTGCCGGTTTTAACATTCACGAAATTACCCGTTAAACCCATGGTAAAATCGAAATCGTCACATGCCACTTGGCGGCTTTTATTTTTTTGGAGGATATCAAATGACCAAAATGCATCTTTTAAGGAACTTGCTTTTCTGCCTGCTGGCGCTATTCCTGGTCCCGGCATGGAGCAGCACCACGGAGGTTGTGATCGGCGACTTCACGAACGGTGCCGATAAGAACGGCGTGCCTGTGGGCTGGCAGCTCAAAGAAAAATCAGGCCGAGCCGATCTGGCAATCGTGAAAGAAAACGGTGTCAGCGCGCTGCGTTTGGCCAGTGACGACAGTTCTTTTTCGATCCAGAAAACCGTTGATGTTGATGTCAGTCGCTATCCCATAATGAGCTGGCGGTGGAAGGTGACCCGGCTGCCCAAGGGCGGGGATTTCAGGAAATCGAAAACCGACGACCAGGCGGCTCAGCTTTTCCTGGCATTTTCAAAAACAAAAGCCATCGTTTACATCTGGGATACCACTGCTCCGCAGGGATTGGCCGAAAATGCGGCGGCTCCCCCCTTTATGACCATTAAAGCGGTGGTCGTACGGTCCGGTGGGTCTGAAACCGGACAGTGGCTCACCGAAAACCGCAACGTCTATGACGATTACAAGAAGCTGTTTGGTCATGAACCGCCGCCGGTCGGTGGTATACGGATCCAGATCAACTCGCAGCACACGTCATCCGCGGCGGAAAGCTATTTTGCCGATGTCGTCTTTCGATCACTATGACATCCGCGTTTTGGAAATGGTGACCCATCCATATTTTTGGAACTATGGCCCGGGGATCTTTTCTCGCAGGATAAAATTCACACTGGAAAGAGAGAGAAAAACGGTTAAGTAACAGCGGCGTATTTTTTACTATAAAGGTAGAATCCTCAACGCCAGGGAGTGCGAGTTCCATTTCAATAGCTCTGGTTATTATTACTTAACATATCCAGGGTTTTATCGTATATGGATGTGTCGACTTCCAGCAATCCTAAAATTGTGTGGAAAAGATAATCCTGGGAAAATATCTCTGTGGATTTTTCTTTCAGTGCCTTGTTGTCTATTTTAAAACCGTTTCCGAACCACAAGATTGCACCGACATGCTTTTGGCTATCCGGAGCCATAAAATACGGCAGGCCATGCAAGTACAAGTTATTTTCACCGATCGATTCTCCGTGGTCACTGATATACACCATAGCAGATTCAAAACTTTTTTCGTTTTGTTTGAGCAGGCTTATCACTTTTGATAAAAAGTAGTCTGTGTACAAGACGGCATTATCATACGCATTCCCGATTTCCTCACGGGAACATTCTTCCAGCTGGTTGGTCTTGCAAACCGGGGTGAATTTTTCGAACTCTTTGGGGTACCTCTTGAAATAGGCCGGGCCATGATTGCCCATTTGGTGGAGTACGATCAAAATATCTCCATATTTTGTCCTATCAATATATTCTTGTAACCCCACTAGCATTCCCTCATCTCTGCATTCGACATCACAGATTGGATTGCGGCTCGGACTTTTGTAATCTTCGTAAGGCACTCTCAGGGCGGTACCTTTTGAATCCGAATTGTTGTCTCTCCATAAAATGTTCACTCCGGCATGATGCAGGACGTCAAGTAAGTTTTCTTGTGACTTCATGTTGTTGTCACTATACTCGTCCCTGGTGAAAATCGAAAACATGCAGGGTACCGATACCGCTGTCGATGTTCCACACGAATACATCTCGGGGAAATTGATAATATCCTCCCTCTGCAAAAGTGGGGTAGTTTGCCTTGTATAACCATTGAGCGAAAGACGATCGGCTCTAACCGCCTCCCCGACGACCAATATAATTAACTCTCTATCAGCGTCGGTTGGCTCTATTGTTGCATCGGTACCAATAGGCTTCAGGACTGCTTGAGCTGTGCCATAATTGTGTTTAAGATATTTACCGCTAGCCCGCTTTTGCCGTAGCCGTGATTTTTATCCCCCCCCTTGGCTTTTGAATGACCGTCACCGTGCACCAGTGGGGCTTGCAGGCATCGAAAATGTCGCTGGCTATTCGGCCGGCCAACGCTTCACAAAAGGTCCCCTCGTTGCGGTAAGACCACAAATAGAGTTTAAGGCTCTTGCTTTCGATGCAGTATTTGTCGGGGGAAAATTCGATCACGACTGTCTCCCAATCCGGCTGTCCGGTCACCGGGCAAAGGCTGGATACCTCGTCGCTTTCCAAAACGACTTTCTCCACCCCTTCCGGCTTGGGAAATATCTCCAGCTTGCGGGAAGGCCCCGTGACTTTTTGCCCGAGAGCATCGAATTTAGTGGGATTCATTTCAGGTAACCTCCAGCCTGAATGGGTTGTAGTCGATTCCTTGATCATATGTATCCAGATCTTCCCTTTTCTTCAGCCAGCCCACTAACAGGTACGTCAGCGGCGTCACCGCGATTTCATAGCTGACTTTCCAGACGTATTGTGCCAGCATCATTTCAAATAGGACAACCGCCGGCAGCATGCCGGCAAAGGCGATCGTGATGAACAACAGGGTGTCGAGCCCTTCACCGACAAGGGTCGATCCAATCGTCCTGAACCAGAGCCAGCGCCCCCTGGTCAAAATCTTCACTTTCGACAGGACGATCGAATTGGAAAACTCACCCGCCCAATAAGCGACGAGTGAGGCCGCCACCAGTCGGGGTGTGAACCCCAGTACCGTTCGGAAGGCACCCTGTTCAGTCCAGAATGTGGGATGCGGCAGGGCGATCGTCACAGTAAACACGGCCGCCATGAGCAGGTTGGCGATGAAGCCGATCCAAATTACCAGGCGGGCCCGCCGGAACCCGTATACTTCCGTCAGGATGTCGCCGAAGACATAGGTCAGGGGAAAAAGGATAACGGCCGCGGGCAATACCATGCCACGGATTTGAACGAGTTTGCCGGCGATGATATTGGAAATCAGCAGGCAGGTGACAAAAAGACAGGCAATAATTAAATAAAGAGGGGAAATTTTTTGCTCGTTATCGAAGAACATTTATTGGGGCTCCAGTTTTTTTGAGGCGGGTTGCTGACACCGCCGTTAGCACGTTTGAGGCGACGCCCCCTTTACTCCTTAATATGCATTTTCGTCACATTAAAGTCGGCCTCTTTTATCGGACGAGCGATGCCGCGGTCAGCGGTCGACGTACGCCATCATGCGCTCGTTGTAGCGAGGGCCGGCCGTGACGCCCTGCGGCAGCGCCGCGTCGAGCCGTTCTATCTCGTCGGCACCGATCACCAGAGCGGCGGCTGCAACATTTTCTTCGAGGAAACGGCGCCGCTTCGTGCCCGGAATGGGAACAATATCGTCGCCCTTATGCAGCAGCCACGCCAGCGCAACCTGCCCAGGCGTTGCGCCCTTCTGTTCGGCCATTTCGCGAACGACGGCAGTTGCCCGCATGTTTGCATCGAAGTGTGCGCCCTGCAAACGCGGGTCGCCCCGCCGGAAATCATCCTCCGGATACTCCTCGGCGCGTATCACCATCCCGGTCAGGAAACCACGGCCAAGCGGACTAAACGGCACCAGGCCGATGCCGAGCTCCCTCAGAAGCGGTATGAGACGGGGCTCCAGATTGCGCTCCCAAAGGGAATACTCGCTCTGCAGCGCAGAAATCGGGTGGACCGCGTGGGCGCGGCGGATCGTGTCCTCCCCCGCCTCGGAAAGGCCGATGAAGCGAACCTTGCCCTCACTCACCAAATCCGCCAGCGTGCCGATGATGTCCTCGATCGGCACCGCGGGATCGACGCGGTGCTGGTAGAACAGATCGATGACATCCGTGTCGAGCCGGTGCAGGGAAGCTTCCACCACCTCTCGGATGTGTTCCGGTCGGCTGTCCAAGCCCACGATCTTCCCTTTCTCGAAAAGGAAACCGAATTTGGTTGCAATGATCACCTTATCGCGCCGTCCCTTCAGGCCGCGTCCCAACAGCTCTTCATTGGTGTAAGGGCCATAAGCCTCGGCAGTGTCGAAAAACGTGACGCCAAGATCGATGGCACGGTGGATCGTGGCAATCGATTCGCGGTCGTCGGGAACACCGTAAGACTGACTCATTCCCATGCAGCCCAATCCGAGCGCCGAGACAGTCAAGCCCTGCTCTCCCAGTTTTCTTTTTTTTAGCATGTCCACCCTTTCTCGAGCCGTCGCGGTTCCTATGCACGCTTTGATGTCAGATCGTCTATTGTCGGGTAACAAATATTGGTTTTAACTTAATACATTTGACCACGCCCAACAAGACTCCCCTCTCATAAGGATCGATCCGCCATAATGATGAATGTCGCTATCCTTATGTCAAGAGAGGTCGGGAAGGATTTTACAATGTGATTAAATCGGAACATCAGTGGAGAACAATTTGTATATGCTTTGAAAACATCTCAAAGTCTTTGTCTGTAGTATATATTGAAAGCTTGTTTCGAACAGCCACGGCGCATATCAAGAAATCAGTGTTTGAACCTTGTCTTCACTAAATGCCGCCGAGTTTTGGCATGACCGCTGCGGCGAAACTCAAAACAAAAAAGAAGCCGCACATGTCGGTGACCGTTGTCAGTAGCGGGCTGGAAACCAGGGCCGGATCCAGCTTCAACCGCTTAAGAACGAGGGGCAGCACGCCCCCGAGAAGGACGGAAACCAGCGTGTTGGCCGCCAATGCACCGCCGACCACAAATCCGAGCCACGGGTTGCCCTTCCAGGTAAAGGCGACTCCGCCAAGCAGCAAGCCCAGCACCAGACCGTTGATGATGCCGACCCTTGCTTCCTTCAACAGCACCCAGAGCAGCTCGCCCGGCCGGACCAGACCAAGGGAGAGTTCACGCATCGATACCGCCACGGCCTGGTTGCCTGAACAGCCGCTCATGTCGCTGACCATGGGCAGAAAAACCGCCAGGGTAATGGCTGCTGCCAAGGTGTCTTGATACAGGGCAATGACGCTGGCAGCGATGATATTGAGGACAATATTCATGCTCAGCCAGGACAGACGGCGTCCGGAACGGGAGAGCAGTGGCATGGTCCGGAACTCCTCTCCGCCAATGATACCACTCAACCGCAGAAAAGTTTTCGTCTTGCGTTTATTGACCGCCTCCTCGATGGCACTCGGCAGCACCACACCGACCAGTCGCCGCCCATCGTCCACTACCGGCACGCCGAACAGGTGGTGTTCCTCGAAAAACTCCTGAAGCGCTTTAAGCGAGGCCTTGTCCGACACACTGAGAGGCGATGAGAGCATAACCTGGCCGAGCGCGGTCTCCCGGTCTGGAAACAGCAGGTCGTGCATGCGAAGCACACCGGCCAACTTCTTGTCCCGATCAACAACATAAAAATATTGAACATGGTAGTCGACGTATTTACTCCGATTTGCCTGCAGGTCATCGAGCACATCCTGGATCGTATCGTCAAGTTTATAGGCGAGGAATTCTGAAATCATGAGTCCGCCGGCGCAGTCAGGTGCGTACTCCAGAAACATTCTGGCTTCTTCGGCGTCTTCCCGATCCATTTTCGCCAGAATGGCCCGACTTGCATCCTCATCCATTTCGCCCAGCATATCGACAAGATGATCGCTGGTCAGCTCTCCCATAATAGCCGCCGCCTGCTCGGATGGCATATCTTCCACCAGATCCGCGGCCTGGGTTTCCGGGATGTCTTCAATCACATCGGCGGCATCCTCGGGACTGAGAAGGCTGAGCAGACGAAGCTGTTCTTCCCCTGTCAGTCGAGAGATTGTCCTGGCCGTTTCCGGCGGACTGAGAGTATCAAGAAATTTTATCACCTCATCGCTGTTTTCCGCAGCGATCAGTTCACTGAGCATCTCCCAGGGGGAAGTTAAATCACTCATCAAAAACCTCATTCTCAATCGGGGTTTTATGAATCCTCGGGCAGCGCCAGCATGTCGACCAGATCCTGGCGGGTAAAGGTCTTCAGCAGTCCCGGGTCGTCTTCCTTTAAAACGCGCTCCATCAGGTCTTTCTTGCGGGCGATGATGGCCGCAATCTTCTCCTCGAGGGTGCCTTCAGTCACCAGTTTGAAGACCTGCACGCCCCGGCTCTGCCCGATGCGGTGGACCCGGTCAGTGGCCTGATCTTCGCGTGCGGCATTCCACCAGCGGTCGTAGTGAATCACCACCGAAGCGGCCGTCAGGTCGATACCGATGCCGCCGGCCTTTAGGCTGCCGACAAACACGCGGCACTGCGGGTCGGTGTTGAACCGGCGGATCAACGCCCCGCGATTGCGGCTGCTGCCGGTCAGAACCGCGCAATCGATGTTCTGCTGCTTCAGGTGGTCTTCAATGATCGCAATCATCTTGAGAAACTGGCTGTAGACCACGACCTTCTGACCGCTGTCGAGGCTTTCGGCCAGCAGTTCCTTGAACAGCTCCCATTTGCCGGATTCGTAGCGGTCATAATCGCTTCCGGTGTCGTCCAGCAGCGCGGGGTGGTTGCAGATCTGCTTGAGCAGGGTCAGCAGAGCGAAGATGTGTATGTACGGAATCACGGCTTCGGGGTCATACAATGGAGCGAGAGCGTCTGTTCTGCGGGAGCCAATCGTATCACGGTAGAGCTTCACCTGGTCGTCACTCAACCGGCAGGTGCGCTGGTCCTCGATTTTGGGCGGCAGTTCCGTCAGGACCGACTTTTTCAGTCGCCGCAAGGTAAACGGCGCGATCAGGCGCTCCAACTCCGGGCGTCGCGAACTATCGGGATCGGCTTCGATCAAGGCGCTGTAGCGCTCTTCGAACGCGGCATCCGATTCGAGGTAACCCGGCACCGTCAGGTCCATCAGGGCTTTCAAGTCGGAAAGGCTGTTTTCGATCGGTGTGCCGGTCAGACCGATTTTGCTAGGAGCGCGGACAGCCAGGGCGGCCTGATAGGCCTGGGTCTGGGTATTCTTGATATGTTGAACCTCGTCGAAAACCGCCAGTGCAATAGGAATTCGGGACAGCTGCTCGATGTCGCGCCGCATGATTCCGTAGGATGTCAACAGCACGTCGCTGCCCTTGAGCGCACCGGCAAGATCACGCGAACCGCCATGGTAGACCTCTGTCGAAAGCGAAGGCGCATGCATCCGAATCTTTTCCTGCCAATGACTGATCACGGTCACCGGGCAGACGACGACAAAGGGCCCCTTGTCTTCTCCGAGGTCCTTCAAAACAAGCATGAGCGCCATCACCTGGTGGGTCTTGCCGAGGCCCATGTCGTCGCACAGCAGCCCGCCAAGCCCATTACGGTTGAGGAACCACAGCCATTCCACCCCCCGCAGCTGATAGGTGCGCAGATGCGAGGTCATGCCGGATATATCCGGCAGAGGTGTGGGCGGTTGCACACTCAGGAGCTTGCGCGTGAATTCCTGCGACTCTTCCTCGCCTCCTATCGACAGCGGTACTGAACTGAGCGCCTGCAGGCGCAGCAATTCCATGCGCGAAAGCCTTATCCGGCCGAGGTCTTTGTCGGGTATAGCGTCGTCATTTGCAGCCGGAAGGCTGTCCAAGGCCGCCATACTTTCGGATTGGCAGTCGATCCAGCCGTCCAGCGTGGGGAGAAATCGGCGGCCTTCGGATCTGGCTTGCAAAATCTCCTTCAGTGAGACACGACGCGTTCCGAAGCCGTAAGTAATCGAAAGCCAGCACCAGTCATGTTCCACGGCCTCCGGAATGACCTCCATCCGATCGTAGTTTGCGAGGATGCGCAGGTTGCCGGCGGCTGCGTCGATCCTGAAGTGGTCACCGGCTAAATCGGATTCATGTGCGACGATGAAGCTCGGAATCCGCGAATGCGGAATGACGGTTTCTCCGGCCAGACTGAAATCATGGTGTTCCGTATCGATCTCCTGCATGTCTGCCAGGATGCCGAGCTCCTCGATGTAGACCAGATCGCCGTAGCGGAAACGCTGAAAATCGACGCCCTTCAACGTCCGGTACTCGCCGTTTCGCTGCAGCATCCTCAAGGTCGGACGGACCGACAGATCCGCTGACTTCGTCAACCGGACATCGAAGAGCACATCCAGCGGCACCGGTTCGATCCCCAGTCCCTCCTCATTATGCAGGTGATCGCGAAAGGTTTGTAGAAACCGCTTGACCTTCAGCCGCGGCACCGTCAGAGTGAACAGAAGGCGGTCTTCGGGGCCGTGGCATGCCACCGTGAACCGCCCGTCGGCGCTAATGATTCCCGGCAGCCACCGGACCGTCGTTTTGCCGAATTCGCGATAGACGTGATAGGCAAACCGGTACCAGAAGCTCTCCTGGAATGCCAGTCCATAGCTGCGGAACCCGCGCTCCAGCAACCGTCGTTCCGACTCGGTCAGGGTCAACAAGGCCAGCTGGCGCAAAAGGGACGCGCGCGAACAGCCGCCGGCCGGTTCCGGCACCTGGCCGCAGCGCTCGAGCAAGCGTTGTTGATCGGCCCCCTGGGAGGCATAGACCAGCAGCTCTTTGCCATTAGAACTCATTGTGCCGAGGACTGGTGCCGCATTGCTCTCGCCCTTCCGTAATTCGCAAAGGACGGCCTCGGGGGTTTCGTCGCAGTCATCTGCCAGCAATTTGGCCAGCTGGAACCAGACGCTCCCCCGGAACGTGGTATCCAAACCGGTAGCGTTATTTTTTCCTGCAAATTGGCGTGCCATCCCCGTCAGCTCCAACAGGTGTGCGCAGGTCCGGCGGCGCGCAACCTTGCAGCTGCAATACCAACTCGACTCCTCTCCGTTTTCGTCGCTCACAAGGATGGCGAGGCCAGGCGTCCGATCGGTTGGCGTCGGCAGCAGCCCGATGGCATGGCGGTGAAACTCCAAGCGGTTTGAATCCCCTCCCGCCAAGGCAGCGGCGGGTGCGGGCGCTTTCTTTTTGCGCGAAGTCGATTTTTTCTTGGGGTTTTTCATAACTGCGTCTTTAGCATGTCACCCTCATCGATTCAACGGTGACAGCGGGCTGCCGGCACGATAAATTTGGGGCAAAATCGGATTGACGGCTCCTTATTACTTGACAATTTTGCAATTGGAGTGCAATATATCAGCATGTGGATTACAAGAAAATACGAAAAAACCCTTACCGCGCTTTCGCGTCAGTTTCCGGCCGTAGTGCTGACCGGTGCCCGCCAGGTCGGGAAAACCTCGCTGGTGCGCCGCGTGTTTCCCGACCACACTTACGTTTCGCTGGACCTGCCGGCCGCTGCCGAACAGGCGGAAAACAGCCCCCGCAGGTTTTTGGGTGAATATTCGGAACCCCTCATCATCGACGAGGTACAATACGCTCCGGCCCTCTTTCGACATCTAAAAGGTAAGATCGACGAAGACAAACGGCCGGGCCGATATGTTCTCACCGGCTCGCAAAACTTCCCCCTGATGCAGGGTATCTCCGAGAGTCTGGCAGGACGCTGCGGCGTCCTGCAGATGCTGAACCTATCATTTAGTGAACTGATGACGAGCATACCGGATGTTTCTGAAGGGGCTTATCTGTACAAAGGTGGCTGGCCGGAACTTCATGCCCGTCCCGACCTCGATCCGCACTTCTGGTATGCCGCCTACCAGAGCACCTATCTGGAGCGGGATGTACGCAACATCCTGAACGTCGGCAGCCTGAGAGACTTCGACCGTTTCCTGAGAGCGGCTGCCGCGCGCACGGGCCAGCTCCTGTCCTATTCCGATCTTGCCCGTGATGTTGGCATCGCGCCCAACACCGCCAAACAGTGGATTTCGGTGCTGCAGGCCTCCGGACAGATTGTCCTGCTGGAACCCTACTACCGGAACCTCGGCAAACGTCTGGTGAAATCTCCCAAACTGTATTTGTGTGACACCGGCTTGGCCGTATTTCTGATGGGATTCGACAGCTGGGAGGCTGCAGCACGTTCACCGCTCGCCGGGGCACTCTGGGAAACCCATGTGGTGATGCAGGTTGTCAAACACTATTCGGCAAAGGGGAGATCCGTACCGCTGTGGTTCTGGCGTACTGCAAGCGGCGCAGAAGTCGATCTTCTGATCGAACGCGGCGGCCGCTTTACGGCCATCGAGGCAAAGTTTACGGAGAGGCCGGAACAAAGCGATCTAAAGGGAATAGAAGCCCTTGAAACCTTCTACGGGCCAAACAGCCTGGTCAATGGTATCATCGCCTGCCGCGCTGCTCGGGCTTACAAAATGACCGCCGGAATTTCCGCTGTTTCTGCGAAAAAGATCGATCAACACCTTGAATAGAGCGAAGGTATCAAGGTGGCTTCAACCGGAGCGATGAAAGACAAAGCCACCGGCACAAAGAGGCTTGACCGACGCCACCGGTAACATTAAGATAACCACTTGGGGATCACTACTGCAAATCGGTTCTTTGGGGCGACACCATATCGCCGGGACTTTCATTACTGCCATTGTCAAAGGGTTTTTCTCTAAAAGATAAAGAAACGCCATCGTAGTCGTCTCCTTCCGCTGTCTTTATCATCACCGGTCTTCCGATAAGCTCCGCAAGTGGGAGAACGTCCAAACCCTTCGTATGGATCCCCTCCAGGATACGGTCGATCTCTTCGACCCACAAAGACAGCAGAGCAGCGGACCGTGGAGCGATATCGTGCAGAAGCACGATGTCGTCGGGCCGGAGGCGACGCAGGATTTTTTGCGACAGATGTCTCAGCCACCGGTTTCCGCCGTCCCGGGCCCGGCAACTGAAATTCACTGCAAACATGCCCATTGTCTGTAAAACCTCACGGAGCCTCGGGCTGGTGATACCCACCGGTGGACGAAAAGCCAGAGGCGCGATGCCGTGGCGGCGCAACACCTCCTGGACGGCCTCGATGTCGCGCATCACGGTCTGCTTGCCCCTGAAAGCCATAAACACGTCATGATTGAAAGAATGGTTGGCCACACAATGGCCGTGGT
>JARFQH010000090.1 GCA_029287875.1 Desulfobacteraceae bacterium
AGATCGGTTCTGAAGGTGGCGCCCTTTTGCAGCAGGCGCTGACGACCCAGGTAAAGCTCCCCGCGGGGGGCCAGTTCGATACCGATGAACAGATCGCTGGTCACCATGTCCACCTTTTTCCCCTGTTCTGCCAGCAGTTCAGTCGTGGCCATGGCATGGTGCCCGCCATCCTCGTCAATGAACAGCACTTTTTCGCCTATCGGGTGGGTGCCTTGAATGACGTCCCAGCCGGTCAGGACGGCCGGCGGCCCATAATTGCCGGGAAAGGGCTTTGAAACGGGTACGGAGCCCGTGGCCACCACCACCGCATCCGGGGCCTGTTCAAGGATCAGCTCCGGTGTGGCCGTCACACCCCTCTGAATCGTTACGCCCTGTTCGATGAGCATATGCCTGAGATACCGGATCACCCCCTGCATGGCGCCGCGCCCCGGGCGCATGCCGATGAGCTTGACCTGGCCGCCCACGGTGGCCTCCTTCTCGTAGAGCGTTACGTCGTGACCGCGTTCGTGAGCCACCCGGGCGGCTTCCATGCCAGACGGCCCTGCACCTACGACGATGACCTTTTTCTTTTGGCGGATGGGGGGCCAGGACTCGTCACCGGTCATGGGCTCGAGACCGACCTGGGGATTCTGGATACACCCCAATGCCTTGGATTGATTGATACGACCGATGCACCCCTTGTTATCCTTGACACAGTAGCGGATATCGGCTGTTCGGCCTTCACGCGCCTTCTTGACCATGTCGGGGTCGCTAATCATGGCCCGAACATATCCCACCATGTCCGCCTTGCCATCCGCGATGAGCCGTTCGGCCTTACCCGGAAAACCGATCTGGTAGCTGGCCATCACGGGAATACCGACCCCGTTTTTGATCTGTTCGGCCACGTCGATGGTAAAACCGAAGGGAATATGCATGGACGGCATAATCAGGTGAAGATTGTAATAGGTGCCCACGGCGACATTGATGAAATCCACGGCACCGGTAGCTTCCAATGCTTGGGCCATCTGAACGGATTCCTCCGGATTGATGCCGCCCCAGAATTTCTCATCCGCGCACAGACAGACCCCGATGGTAAAATCGTCCCCCACGGCCGCTCGAACGGTTTCCAGAACTTTCAAGGGAAAGCGCATCCGGTTCTCAAGGCTGCCACCGTATTCATCGCCGCGATGGTTGCTGATGGGCGAAAGAAACTGGCGCAGCAGCGATTCCGGCCCCATGTCGATTTCGAGTCCGTCGAATCCGCCCTGCTTAACCCGGACAGCGGCCTGGCCGAAAGCATCCACGATGTCGGCCATGTCTTCGGGCTCCATGGGTTTGCACGTTTCGCCGAATACGATATCGGCGATGGCGGAAGGCCCTAAAATCGCCTTGCGGGTCACGCAGCCGCTGCTCTGAAATCCATGGTGGTTCAACTGGGCGATGATCCGGGTATCGAATTGATGGACGGCATCGGTGAGTTTTTGAAAGTCCGCCACCACCTCCGGACGATGAACTTCGATCAAGGTCTCCCAGGGGCGGTCATCCGGGTGCATCGCCAGCTCCCCTACGATGATCAATCCGCATCCGCCCTGGGCCCGCCGTCGGTAATAGGCGATGTGTCGGTCCGTGATCCTTCCGGATTTACTGAAATTGGTGCGATGGGCCAACAGGCTGATGCGGTTCGGCAGTTCCGTTCCCCTCATTTTCAAGGGGGAAAATAGATTTTCATGCATGTTCGGTTTCACTTTAACGGTCTGTTTTTTTATTATAATAAGGGTAAAGAATAACGCGTGATACGTTAGACTGTACGGTCAGCAACTTGTATGCCATGGGCAGGTATAAAAATGGTTCAGAACGTGCCGGCGGTATTCACCGAATGAGCCTGGTATCGTGAAAATACTATATAGACAGAATGTTAGCGGTCTGTGATAGTGAAGATTCACGATGAATTAAGGATAATATTTGATAAATTCGAAAATTCGGGGTGATCATTCGGGGGAAGTCATGTCCAATATTGGGACAGTAAACCCCATCCGGTTGCTTGGTTTCAACCCTAACCGCTCATGATCAAAATGAATACCGGGCAGTGTGGTCGCCTGTGGCGATTGAGGCGCAGACAGGTATTAATCAAGGATCTCTATCACCCCTCGATAACAGTCGACACAGACCCGGTCGCCGATGCAGATGAGGTTGAATACATCTTCCTTGAGGTCGGTTACCAGCAGCACATTCAGAACGGCAACGGTTACCGTTGTATTGATTAAAAAAAATATTCCTGTCAAGGCCTAAATAGGGCCAGGGCATTGAAAAGCATGCGCCCCGCCGCTCCGGTATACCAGCTCCATCCCCCTCTGCCTTCGTAGCCCGGTCCGAAATAGATGTCCGCCGGCTGTTGATGCGGCGGCAGGCCGTACACGGCCACATTTTCGGGGGACAAGTGGCCGAGAGGTGAAATCTTACGCCACAGCGCCATGGCTTTTATTCTGTAATCAGCGGCGATTTCCGTTTCTCCCCTTCCCTGCGCCTCTTCCGACAGAAAGAGCAAGGCGTCGACCAGCCAGGATACGCCATGGGAATATTGGCCGCCGTTTTCGCGGACGCCAGGCGGATAGTCGGCCAGCCGTCCGGGGTAGATGTCGTCTTGTTCTGTGAACGGTGGTGCAAAAAGTTGAACCAGGTCCTCTTTTTCAAGCGCCTCAAGGGCCGTGGCCATGGCCCGACGTCCCTTTTCAGGGCCTGCGACGCCGGAAATGATGGACCAGGCGGTCACCAGAGCGTTGGCCCGGTCCATCACCTGCCCGTCATCGGTGTAATAGTTGACATATCGGTCACCCAACCACGTGGCGTCGAGATGGTTTCTCAATTCGGCCGCTTGGGCCAGAAAATCCCTTTTTCGGTCTTCCCCCTCTTTTTTCGCTACCAGGTCTGAAAAGTTGGTCAAAATGTCGTGAAAGAAAAACCCGAGCCAGATGCTCTCGCCCTTGTTTCTGATGCCGGCCGCATCGAGACCGTCGTTCCAGTCGCCGGCGCCCAGGAGCGGCAAACCGTGCGATCCGGTTTTTTGAAGGGTCAGATCGATCGCCTTCAGGCAATGCTCGTAAAGGCTCACCGTGTCACGTGACGGCCGCTGTGCCGCCACCTGGGTATCGGACATTTTTGCCAGCGGTCCGCCTTCCAAATAGGGCGTCCTTTCGTCCAATATTCCCCAGTCGCCTGTGGCCTTGACATATTGGTAGACCATGTAGGGCAGCCACAGGTGCTGGTCCGAAGCCCGTCCGTGAGCGCCGATGCCGGTCTTATCTTCCCAGGATTGATGCCACCACTGCAGGACGTCGCCTTTGTGAAACTGTTGGGCGGAGTGAAGCAGAATCTGGCGCCGGGCCAGCTCGGGTTTGATATAAAGAAAGGGCAGGACATCCTGAAGTTGATCCCGAAAACCAAAAGCCCCGCTGCGCTGATAAGGGCCGAGCCGGCCCCACAGACGGGCCACCAGCACCTGATACGGCAGCCAGAGATTGACCATCCGGTCGAAGGTGACGTCACCGGTTTGCACCTTCAACTTTTCGAGATAATCCCGCCACCATTTTTTTGTTTCCACAAAAGCCTTTTGAGCAGCAGAAACATCCTGAAACTTGCGGATAATCTCTGCGGCTTGCTCCCGATTTTGGGCCTGGCCGAAAACCAGATTCACCGTCGCCTCACCGGCGGGGGGAACCTCCACCTCGCCAACGAAAGCCGCACAGCGCAACCCGTCATCCGGTTGACAAGAATCGGAGGCGCCGTTTTGCAGCATAAAAGGGTTGGCGAGGTCCCGGCAGGCGCCACCGAGAAATCGCGACCGCACGGTCTCAACAGCTTCCACGGGTAGATTCGTGGCGGCAAAAGCCCAGCCGCGACGAAAGTCGTTGTGCGGATTGGAGAAGAAAAGGGCGGCGAGTTTACGATCATGATCCGCCACGATTTTGCCGCACGTGTCCACCGGCGTCTCGCCCAGCATGATCTGCCAATACGGTACCACACGGTAATGGAGGGATTCTCCGGTGAGGTTGCGGATTGTGAGCAGCCGGATCTCTGCCGGTTGGTCGGGAAGAACAAACTGGCTTAGCTCCAGTTCCGCCGCAGCGCTTCGATTTCTGAAAACGGCATAGCCCAAGCCCCACCTGACATCGAAGGACCTGTCTTTTCTTCTCAAGGGAATGAAGGTGGGGGTGTCCATCTCCCCGGTCGTTAGATTCAACAGGTAAAGGACCTGCCCCGGCAGTTGCGAAGGGACCGATTCGGCATCAAAAGGCGTCAGGCCGTTTTGCTGCGAATTCTTCATGAAAGAATAGACGCCGCCCTGGTTCGTGACCACGGCACCGTAGCCAAGGGGGTTGGCCATCAGATGGCTCCAGGGACGGGGGGTGTCCCGTTCGACGTAAAGTTCGCCACCGTCGGAAGAGAACCGGTAGGGAAGAGAACCGGGCAAGCCAACGCCGCCTTCTTTCTCTTTGGTGACCGCCTGCTTCAGGCTGCGCGTTCTGGAAAACGCAGGCCATTGGCTGAAATCCGACGGCACCCTGCGACCGGTATGTTTAGCAATAAGGTCCAGGGCCTGACGGTCATCGGCACCGTAACCGTCGACAAATGTCACAATGGCCGAGCCGAGCGGCGGTAGTTCCACTCTTAGGCGCAGACTCGCAATCGGGTCGAATGTATAGCAGAGTCCTTCGTCCGCAGGATTGCGCATGTCTCCCTGCAATCCCGCGGGAGACGACAGCGTCTCCCGGCCGATGAACTGGTCGCGCGAGTCCTCATATCCGATGAGCGTAATCCCCTGCATCGGATTCTCCTTGACCGCGTGGAAAGCCGTTTCACCGGAGCCCCGTCGCCGGGCCGTGCCTTTTTGCGCCCCCTTGAGAAGACGGTTGCGGGCCAGAAGTGCATTCATGGGCCGCACGAAACGCGTCCCGATGTGCAGGTGATTGAAAAAGGGATGGCGCCGGTAGGCGTCGGTGTTGTTCAGGCCGAACTCCTGATAGCTGATGAGTTCGATGATCCGAGGTCTTTTCTCGAGGTTGCTCAGCCGCACCTGCCAGAGTTCCACCGGTTCTGTTTCTTCCAGACGCAGTTTCACTTCGGCGCGGATTCCACCGAGCGCCGTTACCATTTCCAGAGAAAGGGGATCGGTTTGTGTTGTCCGGTATTCGCCATCCCAGCGCCGCGCCGGGTTGAAACCGACGGACCAGCATTTATCCGCACCGTCCATGGGACCGGAGCGATCCCGGAGATAAAAGAATTTGCCCCGCATCTGCAGCGGGTCATCCGGCCGGCGGGTGATATCGATCTCGAAGCCTTTGCGTACGGCACTGAAAACCCTGCTGTACCCCCTGCCGTCAGAGGTGACCTCTGTCGTGTAAGTGCCGTTGGACAGCACGAAGGGTTTTCTCCCGTCAGGCGTCTCTTTATGGTTCGCTTCATCAGCCGCAGACAGGCAGACCGTTTGGGGAAACCGACTTCTGCGGATAACGAAAAAAAGTCCCAGAATACCGGCCACCACGAGAAACCCGCCCACAACGTAGTAGACCGGCGGCCAGAAGGTATCGGCCAGTTGGGCGGCACGCTCCGCCGATGTTTGCCAGACATAATTCCATTCCGTCCCGCGCGGCAGGTAAAAAGGAATCAGCAGGGGGGCCCAAGTGGCAAACCGCCTCAGGCCGAGGGGCATGCAGCGGGTCCGGGCTGAAAAACCGATGGCGCGGGCCGCTTTTTCGTCCAGAATGTCAGCCCCGACGAAAGACAGATTGACCAGGGTGGCCACTCGCAGCCCCATGTGATCGACCCAGATCAGAATACGAAACCAGTCATACACCAGCAGATTGAGGAAAACGTTCAGGCTCCAGGCGCGAAAGCTCTCGGGGTCGAGTGTCCAGCTCTTGATGGTGGCAACCAGCGTCCGGATGGCTCCGTCCTGGTTGTACCACGTGGGATCCGGGGACATGCGCAGGAAAGAATAGATGACCGGTGCCATCCACAAACCCCACCGCAGCACGCGCACCGCCTGCTCGACCAGGGCCACCACCCCCTTGCGTGTAAACAGCTCTTTCAAGGGCGCGCTGCTGCGCTGGAGCAGTGCATTGAGAAACACAAGGTTGATGCTGAAAAGCGGGGCCGCCAGTGACCAGTTGATCACGCCTGAAAGAGCCTCGTTGTAAAAAAGCCGGACGCCACCGGGGGTATGACCCAGGTTAAGGGCGCCCCACTTGCTGAAAAGCGGGTAGATGATATAATCCGGGACGGACTTCCCCACCGCAGGATAGTAGAGAGCGGCGTATTTGAAGAACTTGCTGGTCAGCACCCGCAGCTGCAACGTATCAATGTACCAGGCCAATCCGCCACCGGCGATCCCGCCCAAGACGATGCCCAGAGCATAGATACGCCAGCTTTGCAGGCGTTGCCTTTTGCCCGTCAGCACCTCGAAGATGTTCCGTAAAAAATCGGCCCCGCCGTAGCCGATCGCGCCGGCCAGGAACCCGAACCAAAACCGTTGGAAACTGTCCACCTCCGGCAGGCCGCTGGCAAGGGCATTTCCGCAGAAAGCTCCCAGGACGGCCCCGCGCAGAAAACCGATCCCCTGCATATAATTCTGGCCGGCTCTCTGGAAAAATCTTCCACTGCCGTCAAAGGTTTCTATGATGGTTTTAAGAAACGGAAAAATCAGGGCCCCTGCCAAAGCTGAAAAGAATACCGGATGGGCCGCGGCAAGGGCGACGACAACCTCCGTCCGCATCAGTGCAGCCAGGCATTGGATAATCGAAATAAAAACGAGGCTGTAAACCGCCCCCTTGGTGAAACCGGATCGAAAGTGGTCCGCGCCCCAGTACCATGTCGGCTGTTTCCCGTGGAAGGCGTCCATGATGAGGCCCGTCATCAGGAAGGTCTGGCTCCAGAGCCCCGCCTGGGAGAGCATGGCGAAAACAAGGGCCGCCGGCACAGCGGCAATCCAGGGCAGGCCGGCCAGATAGGCCCCCGATCCCCAATCGGCAAATTCCGGTGTGAAAGAGACCATCAACGCACTGCCCAAAAGCAGGGCGTGGACCCGCACATCTCGAACCAGACGCCTTACCACGAGCAGTCCGATCAGGTTGGCAACCGCTTCGTTGAACAGGGCCAGAATGACGCTTCGCCCCAGAAAAGTCGGCAATACCGATGTCGTGGCCCCTTCAGGCAGCGCAACACTGCCGATCCGACGCACGAGATCCGACGTCCCGATGAGAAACAGGCCGTTGAAAAGGAAGGGAATCACAAGGATCGTGCCGGCCAGCAGCGGCTTCGGATGTCTGCCGGAAGCAGTCAGAGATTGAACCAAGGCCAGAATATAAATGACGGCGAACAGGCTCGCCGCCAGTCCCGTCAGCACGAAAGGATCGTTCCACGTCTGGGGCACCTGCCATATGTCGACTCCGGTCCGAACGCAGATGGCAAAGACAGCCGGGACGAGAAAATCCTGTAATCCTTCAGCGATCGAGAGCAGCTTACGGGTGAATTGCAATTTAAAGAACCCGGCGGCGAGCATTCCGAGAATACCAGCCGGCAGGGCGCTCAACCAACCATGTCCCTGAGCGGTGGCATAACCGCAGGCAGCCGCGGCGAGGGTGCCGCACAAGAAAAGAGATCCGTTAAGCATGAGGCGATCTTTTATTACAGCGCTTTTTTCGTGCATTTTTTCTGTCATATCCGTTATCGGTTCCGTCGAATGGATTGGATGTCAAGGTCTCCGGAAATGCAACGATTGATGTTGACCGGAAGGCAAGCGATCGCCGGCCGGAGCGGACCGTAAAACGCAACGGTTGCTCCGTCCGGTGATCGATGATCGCGTCAGGGTTGATAGACGTAACTCCAGGTTTCGGTGAGAATGTCGGGTCCGTTTTTCAGAAAGGCCCTAATTTCAACAGCATCCGTTCGCCCAGGATCGGCATCCTTTTTCGGGGCGATCTGGAAGACCAGACGCCACTGCCCATTTTGCCGGATTTTGGCGAGCTGCTGTTCGATCAGAGTGGCATTGGAACCGACATAGACGGTCGCTTCAAGCGGTTGGTCCGCGGAAAGGGTGGCCAGTTCACCACCGGTGAAATCGACCACAAATTTTCTGGTACCGGCCGTTTTCCCCTCGGCTGTGCGGGAGGCCGCCACCCAGCCGGCCGGCGGGCGACGACCGTCGGCGAAGTAATGCCAGCTCATGCGGTAGTCGAAGGTGATCGGTTTTCCGACGGGAGGAGGCGTCGCCGGAACCCAGAAAGCGACGATATTGTCGTGGATCTCTTCATCGGTGGGAATCATGATCAGTTGCACCCGCCCGTCGCCCCAGTTGCCGGCCGGCGCAACCCAGAGACTGGGTCGATTTTCGTAGTTGCTTTCAATGTCCTGGTAGTGATCATAGTCCTGGTCTCTCTGGAGGAGCCCGAAACCTTTGGGGTTGGTCATCTGAAAGGAAGTCACCAGCAGCTTTGAAGGATTCACCAGCGGTCTCCAGATCCACTCTCCATAGCCCGTCTCCATCATCAAGCCGTCAGTGTCGTGAATTTCAGGCCGGAAATCGTCCACCGGCCGCAGCGAGGTGTTTTCTCCGTAAAAAAACATGCTTGTCATCGGCGCGATGCCGAGTTGTTCGATCGTCTTCCGGGGAAAAAGCGTGCTTTTGACATCCATCACCGTTTCTTTTCCGGGGTAGATCACAAATTGATAGGCGCCGGCGATGCTCGGGCCGTCGAGAATGGCATAGAGGGTGATCTCCTCTGCATCGCGTGCGGGTTTTTGTATCCAGAATTTGCGGAAATACGGAAACTCTTCCCCGGTCGGCAGGTAGGTGTCGATAGCCAGTCCTCTGGCTGAAAGCCCGTAGTTCATATGCTTGCCCACCGCCCGAAAATAGCTGGCCCCGAGAAACACGGCCACTTCGTCCTGATATTCCGGCGTGTTGATGGGATAGTGGATACGAAACCCTGCAAACCCCAAATCATCGGGGACAAGATCCGCGACCCTCTTCTTCTTGTAATCGAAAAGGTCTTTCGAAAAGCGTACCGGATGGACGGTACCGCCCGGTTCGATCACGTTGATGCTCACCGTCCGATCAAAATAAAGGCCCGGATGAAAAAACTGCAGCGTGAAGGGAAGATTTTCATCGCGCCAGAGGGCCATGGGAGGCTTGAAGCGAATGTCACGCCAGTCATCATAGTCGATCTTCATGAGCCGGCCCGGTATCTCACCCACCGGACTTTTGAAAGGGGACAGGGAAAGCTTGCGGGCTTCATCGATTGCCTTTTCATACGTAAATGGACCATTGGCCGCCGCCTCGGAGAGATGGAGTTGCGCACAGCCGCCGGACAGGAAGAAGAGAAGAAAAACGGGGAAAATCTGGCGGGGGGAGAGCCGATTGAAAAATTTCAGAATCATCATGTGCCTCCATTCGTCGGTCAACGTTTTTCGACCTTTAATGATTTATGGACCGGAATTCGATAAATGTTTCTGAGAGATTGATCGGGACCGAAAAATGGTCTTATTCCAGTTAGTAATGAAAAAAGACCTCAATGCGAACCCGATCAGTGAGTCTCATTAGCCCGCTTCCATGTCGAACTCCTCGAAGTCGAACCAATATCCGGAACGGCCATAGTGGTCGAGCTCGAACTGTACGGCGTCGATATGGTTGCTCTCGATCTCGAGAAAGCGGGAGAACAAGTTCTGTCCCTCTGCCGGCAGCTGCGCCACCATCTGCCGGTAGAAGTCACTGGTTTCGATCTCCAGTTTGAGGGCCTTGCTCAGCATCTGCTGTTTCAGCCCGCGGTCGTCCGTGGCCATGCGGGTTCGCAACCTGGCCGCCTCCTTCTCGATCACCTGCTTCGGCGGTATGGCAGATGCCAGATGTTCTGAAGAGATCGTGCCGGTAGTCCGCCACTGTTCGAGTTTATGGTTCAGGTAATCCACGTGTCGCTGCTCATCATCGGCGAGGGCCCGGAAGATCTTCTTTCCGGTTGGATCTTCGGTCTGCTCGGCACTCTCGCGATAAAGGTCGCGAATCCTGTTTTCGTAGTCAAGGGCCGTCTTAATGGCTTCTTCAAGGGTCATTTTGTCCTCCTATTTTCGGAACTGTTTGCGCAAGGCTCTTTTGTTGATTTTACCGACGCTGGTCTTGGCGATGCTCTCGACCAGCAGCACCTGGCTGGGTACTCCGAACTTGGGGATGGTCCCGTTTTGCACAAATTTCATGAAAAAGTTCAGCAGGTCTTCTTCCTTCACTTTGCCTGCGAACTCTTTTTTCAGAACCACCAGGGCCAGGGGACGTTCCCCCCACTTCTCGTCCGGCACGGCAATGACTGCGGCTTCACCGATGGCTTCGTGCTGGCTGATGATGTCCTCCAGTGTCAGCGAGGAAACCCATTCGCCGCCGGACTTGATGACGTCCTTTATCCGGTCGGTGATCTTCAGATAGCCTTCCGCGTCAATGAAACCGACGTCACCGGTGTGCAACCAGCCGCCGCGCCACAACTCTTCGCTGCGTTCTGGCTCCTTCAAGTAACCCTGGGTCAGCCAGGGTGAGCGGACCACCACCTCGCCGGTCGCCTGGCCGTCGTGCGGCAACGATTTTCCGTCCGGATCGACGATATCGAGCACCACGTTGGGTATCGGCAACCCGGTCCGGCAGCGGATGTCGACCTGCCGTTCCAGGTCCCAGTCCATCATATGCGGTTTGAGATGCGCCAGGGTCAGGACCGGACAGGTTTCAGACATGCCGTAGCCGGTATAGAGATTGATGCCCAGATCGAGCGCCGCGCGGCAGAGGCCCTTCGGCAGCGCGGAGCCACCGATAATCACCTTCCACCTCGACAGGTCGACCTTCTTCACGGCCGGGCTGGACACCAGCATGTGCATGATGGTCGGGACACAATGGGAAAAGGTGACGTTCTCAGCGGCAATCAGCTTCAACAGCATTTCCGGTTCGTAGCGCCCCGGATAGACCTGCTTGGTTCCCAGCAGTGTCATCAAGTAAGGAATGCCCCAGGCGTGAACGTGGAACATCGGCGTCATGGGCATGTAGACGTCACCGGAATCGACGGGAGCCTGTGTCTTGTATGCGCACAGTCCCCCCATGATGCCGTAAGTGTGCAGCACCAGCTGGCGGTGGCTGAAGTAAACCCCTTTCGGCATGCCGGTGGTGCCGGTCGTGTAGAAGGTGGTGGCCCTGGTGTTTTCGTCGAAATCGGGAAACTCGTAACCGTCGTTGTTTTTACCGAGCAGGGCTTCGTATTCCCCCTCGATGGCCAGCGATGTTTCCGGCGTGTCATCGGCGTCGGTAAGAAGGATGATCTTTTTGACGGTTTCGAACTGGTCCTTCACCCCTTCGAGCACCCGCAAAAATTCGGCATTGACCAGGATGACGTCGTCCTCGGCGTGGTTGATGGTATAAATAAGTTGCTCAGTCGACAGGCGGATGTTGATCGTGTGCAGCACGGCGCCCATCATGGGCACCGCAAAAAAGCACTCCAGGTAGCGGTGGCTGTCCCAGTCCATTATGGCGACAGTGTCACCGGGCTGCACGCCCTGCTGCTGCAGCATGCCGGCCAGCCGGGTCACGCGTTTAAAAAAGGTTTCATAGTCGTAGCGCAAACGGTCCCGATAAACGATTTCCTGGTTCGGGGAATAAATCAGGGGCGTGGTGAGAATGTTCTTGATCAAAAGCTGATACGAATAGGCTGACGGAGTTCGGTGAATCGGTTTGGCCGGCATGATCGACTCCTTTCTTCGCTGATGTTGTTCAAGGGGGGCCGTTCTCACATCGAAATGAGTTCATCGCCCTCTGGCACGTGCCCGCTCGTTAAGGTCGCAACGGTTGCCTTAATTGTCACCTCAACTGACCCCCTCCGGAATGAGCGTAAATTAGAGTGGGAAAGCGAAGGCACCGGCCTTTTAGGATAGCATGCCGTGTTGCATTAGGGTCTTTTGTGAGGAAAGCCGTTTCGATCAAACACCATGTCGTTGAACGCGAACATGAAATCGTGTTCGGGGGTTCGAAAGAACCACTGATTCTTGTGATTGAACCCGAGGCTGCGGCTCATGGCGGCGAAGTCGAGCATCCAGCCATCGGGTCCCTGGCGGAAAAAAAACGGTGAAGCCTGCCGATTGCTCAACGGAAACCGAATCACCGCCCGGTCTTCCAAGAGGATGACCTCTCCCGCTCCGTTTCGTGTGATGGCTTTGAGTTCGTTGTCCTGCTGGGCGTCGGTCACCAACCATTGGCGCAAAAATCGGCGCGTCTCTTCCGTGTATTCATCTCAAATTTTGATCAATTCTTCAAGACCGTATTCTCTCCTCCTTGACCACAGGTCACGGTGAACCGTCATAAGGGTTAAATAACGCGGCTATTACGTGCCATGCCCGACTCGATCTGGCTGTTCCGATTGACAATTTACACCCTCTTGTATAGTAATTTTACAGCAGCCCCGGGGGAAATCGATGAAACTTTGCCAGACTTGCGGCCAGATGCTGGCCGAAGAGATCACCGCCTGTCCTTCCTGCGGCAGTGAGGTCGCAGAGGGACGCAAGTCCATCGACGATTACCGGATCCTGGACGTTTTACACGAAGGCTATGCCAGCATCCTGTGCCGTGCCGTCAAAAAAGGCGCCGGGGCGCCGGTCATGCTGCGCATATTCACGCCCCGTTCGGGCATCGACGAAACGATCGCCGGGCGTCTCAAAGAAGAACTCGAAGAGCTCAAAAAACTTCCCGAAGACTACTTTGTCCAACATTATGAAATCCGGAAATCCTCCGACGGCCTGTGGTACCGGATCAGCGAATGGATTGAAGCCGAAAGCTGGCCGAACCTGATAGCTTCCGGTTTCTTCCAAGACGTCCACGCCGCTTTCAGGCTTTTTGCCCGCATCGCATCGATCCTCGAGGGCCTGCACCGAACCGGTCATTTCATCCCCCATCTCGTTTTGTACGACGTTATCCCTTTCCGCAAGCAGGGAAAGGACCTGCAGGTTAAGATCGATTACAAGTTGTCCCGGTTTCTCGATCCGAAAATGGATCGCCCGGGACCGATGTTGAAAAAGCTGCTCATCAGCCATCCGGACATCGTCAACGGACGCCCTCTGGATACCCGCAGCGACATCTGGTCCCTGGGCAAGATCTTCGTCGAGCTGCTCACCGCCAATCTCGAAGTGGAGGACGTTTCGAAAGAGATTGAAGAGCTGTTTCTGCCGCGGGAAGCGGACGTCCTCATCAAACTGATGCTGGCCGACGACCCGGACCTGCGGCCGCGCTCCATGGCCAAAGTCGAAGAGACACTCACCCGGATCAAGGAAAAAGACATCCATGATGCCCTACGGCGATCCCATGAGCAGAAACCATCACGGGAAATCCGCGGAATAAAGCGATGGATCCGGCTTTTGGCCGTCTTGATGATCCTGCTCACAACGATCGGACTGGTCGCATGGTTCTATTTTACCTCTAAAAGACCTGAGGGTGAAGCCGAACTGGCGGCTTACGCCAACCAATACGCCGGCTCGGTGGCGTTTGTCCTGGTGGAATACTGGTTGGAAAGTGACGAAAAAGTCTATTACCGCAATCGTACCGAAGGAACGGCTTTTCTGGCTGATCCCGACGGCTATCTGCTGACCAACCGCCATGTCGCCTGTCCATGGCTGGAGGACAACAGACTTTTCGCCGTACTCGCCGGTCTGCGGCGGCAGGGAATCCAAATTCGGCTGGGATACAGATCCTATTTGTGGTTCGAAGGCCAGAAGGCATTCAAACGGTTGCCGGGATTGACGGAGTCGGAAGACCTCGAAGACCGCTACGCCGTTGAAGAGGCTTACAGCACCGGCGGAAATCGCCGGCTGACCATTTCCGGTGTGGGCAAAGCGCCCGGAAAAACCTGGCAACAGATCAAAGCACCCCTCCGGGATGATTTTGCCGTTCTTAAGATCGATCCCGCCCCGGAGGGTTTGCGTCCCCTGCCCCTCGACCACGGAATGGACCCCCTCAAGGTCCCCAAACTTCTGCCGGTCATTACCTTAGGGTTCCCTCTCGGCCGCCGGACTCAGGAAACGGCCATAAACGTCAGTGTAACAACGGGCCATGTTCGACGCGCCTTCGAAAAATTTCTTCAGGTCGACACGTCGCTTTACCGCGGCAACAGTGGCGGACCACTCATCGACATCCACGGCAAGGTCATCGGCATCGCCTCCAGCGTGGCCGTCGACTGGGCGGTCGGACCCCTGCCGGTCGCCACACCCCTGTCGGATTTGGGGATGGTCCTGCCGATAACCGGAGCGGCCGCATTCCTGCTGGAAATCAAAGCCGGTCGGGTAAAATGGAACGGCGTCCTGGACTTGTCCGTTGACAGTAAAATCGAACAGATCACACAGCTAGCCGGAGGCAGACAGTGGGAAGCAGCCCGCGAGCTGGCCGACAAAGAGTTGCAAACCAGCCTGAATCCGTCACTCATCATGGCGGCCGCGATGACGCACTTTTTCTGCGGAGATCGTCCCGGAGCGACGTTTCTTTTCGATCAGGCCGCGTCGATGGATGCGGATAACGGGACCGCCCGCCTGATGCTCTATATCATCGATTGGTTGAACGGTCGCAGTGATCAAAATCGATACCGTCGAGAATTTCTGTCTCTGGACTGGCGGTCTTCCCAGGAATTTTACGCTTATCTGATACGGATCCTCGAAGGCCTTGTCGTAGAGGAATCATCCCTAGCGGGAGGTTACAGCGCGGGTGAAAAAAGCTGGCTTCATTACGTGGTCGGGTTGAGACGGATAGGCCGGTCCCCTCCCGTAGAAAACGAAAGATTGTTTAAAGATGCCGTGTATCTGGCCGACAGCGCGCAATGGATTTTCTATTTGTCGCTTTCAGAATTGGACCGGCTGCAGAAAAAAAGGTTGGCGCAACTGCAGACCCCGACAGAACGCAACGCCTACCAGGCAGAAATTCAGGCCACAGACCATGATATTCAAATCCGGATTAAGGGCGGGGCCGAAAAACGTGGCCGCAGAACCGTTCTTTACACCAGGCTGAAAGAGCCCACGATCGATGCCCGCGAACGACGAGAAGTTTTGGGTCAACTGCTCGATGTCGATCCTTCCGACAGCGACATCCTGATGGAACTCATTTTTACCGATGCAATGACCGGTGAATGGGACCGGGCGCTGAATAATACCCGGCTCTTCCTGGAAATACCGGGTCGGGAAAATCGGGGCCGGTTGAGTGTCGGCTTGCTGGAACCTGAACTTCTGCGCATGGCAGGACACGATAGCGAATCGGCGGCGCGGCTCACGGCGTTCGTCGCCCGGACAAGTGACAAATGGTATCGTGACATCGCCGAGTGCCTGCAGGGCCAACTCGGCAGAGATGCCCTGACGAAATGGGCTGCGGAAAATCCGGTTTACATCCTCACGGCGCACATGGCCCTCGGTTTGTGGTCCGAAGGCGAGGGTAAAAAGAACCCGGCCATTGCCCATTATCGCGAGGCTCTCTCATCCTACATGGACGAGCTGCCGGAATATAAATTCGCCTTGGAGCGCATCCGATTTCTTCGACAGCGAGATGAATGATGGATCGCCGCCGCTCTTGCGGCCGGCACACATTATAACTGCTTTTACAATGATAATTGCAAGGGCGCTTTATGCAGATCACTCAACTCAATCTATCCGATGAAATCATCGATCTCGGCGTCGGGCAGCCGGATCCGTCTCTGCTACCGTTGGCCGTCCTCAGCCAGGCAGCAAAACATCGCCTGACACAGCCGGATGCCTCACTCCTGCAGTACGGCATGGAACAGGGCAACGAATATTTTCGCCGGTCACTGGCCCAATTTCTCAGCGACGGCTATGGGGTGCCTGTGGACCCCGACCGGCTTTTTATCACCACCGGAGCTACCAGCGGCCTGGATCTGGTCTGCGCCCGGTTCACGAACCCGGGGGACACCGTTTTCGTCGAGGAACCCACCTATTTTCTGGCCCTGCGCCTTTTTGCCGACCGCCGTCTGAACGTCGTCGGCCTTCCGATCGATGAAAACGGCCTGGTCGCCGAGGCCCTGGAAGAAAAACTGGCCGAAATCCGTCCGGCTTTTCTTTACACCGTTCCCACTTTTCACAACCCTTCCGGGGTTACTTTGTCGGCATCTCGCCGGGAGCATTTGGTCCGTCTGAGTGAACAACACGGCTTTTATGTTGTCGCCGACGAAGTCTACCACATGCTGGCCTATACCGCCGTTCCCCCGCCACCCATGGTGAGCTACGATGCAAGCGGAACGGTAATTTCACTGGGTTCTTTTTCCAAGATCCTGGCCCCCGGACTGCGACTGGGCTGGATCCAAACCGCTCCGGATCCCATCCGGCGCATGACCCGCAGCGGGCTGCTGCTGAGCGGCGGCGGTATGAATCCGTTTACATCGACTATCGTACAGAGCGCCGTCGAACTCGGCCTGCAGCGGGAACACCTGAAACGACTGATCGGTATTTACCGCCAAAGGGCATCCGACTTGGAAGCTGCCCTGAATGAGATGCTTTCGGCTTCGACGACCTATATCCCTCCCGGCGGCGGATTCTTTTACTGGCTAAGGCTGCCCCAAGATCTGGACACAGCCGCGCTGCGTGACACCGCCAAAAGAAAAGGAGTCAATTTTCAACCGGGCGTCAATTTTTCCGCCGGCGGCGAACTGCACAACTTCATGCGGCTGTCTTTTGTCTATTACGACAGCGACCGTTTGCGCGAAGGTGTAAGGCGTCTGGCTGCGGTAATTTCATGAGTGGAAACCGATGTCGCTTCACTGATCCGGGAAATGGAAGCTTCCATCAGTGAAGCCGACGGGTTCATAAAGACGATGGCAAGCTCAAATTAAGGGTCACGGTAAGAAATAATTCCACAAGATTGCGCCGGATTTGGGTTCGTCTACAAGGCACATCCAGCGGCGCATATCGAGATACGTGTCGGTGGATGTAACGCAGTAGACGATCCAAAAGACAAGCAAGATGTGGAA
>JARFQH010000091.1 GCA_029287875.1 Desulfobacteraceae bacterium
TCCACCTTTAATTTCGACAATAAAAGGCTCGGACTGTTGCATGGGTCATTTCCTCAAACCGGTATTCGGTGTCAAACCGGCCGGTATCTTTGACATCTGGGTATCGTTCGACTATGGTGCAGCCCTCGACGGCAATCCCGACAGGCCTGGCCGCCAAGTGTTCACCTTCTCATGTTTAGGGTTCGCGAAAAAATAAGTCGGCAACTTTGGGCGTCGAGGCGCCCGGCCGGCAAGGCGTGAATACTCGGCATATCTGAATATTCCGAGTTTTCGCACCGGCTGTCGGAGAACATGCATCGGCATCCAAAATGTGAAGTTATTTTTGAGCGAGCCCTTACTACACCGTTATGTCGATATCACGGAATCGGAGGCCCATTTTGCAGGGAGAAAACACCGCCGCTTACTCGCCGCCACCGGAATCACCAGCCGGCGCGGCCTGCGCCGTGGGGGCTTTTCTCATTTGGGGATTGACGCCGATCTATTTCAAGACCCTGCGCGCCATCCCGGCCCTCGAGATTCTGATGCATCGCATGTTCTGGTCGTTTCTGTTCCTGCTGCCGTTTGTCGTCTTTACGGACCGCCGCAATGAATTCAGAACCGTGATTTCCTCAGGCCGCACCATGCTAATCCTTCTGGTAACCACGATGCTGGTCTCGAGCAACTGGTTCGTGTTCATCTGGGCCATCAACAGCGATCGCATTCTGCAGACCAGTCTGGGCTACTATATCAACCCGTTGATCAACGTGATGCTGGGAGTGATGTTTCTGAAGGAACGCCTGCGCCCGGCTCAGCTGGTGGCCGTGATTCTGGCGGCTGTCGGCGTCGTCTATTTGACGATCGAAATCGGTCGACCGCCGTGGATCGCCCTGTTTCTGGCCTTCACTTTCGGTTTTTACGGCTTGATCCGCAAAGTTGCAGCGGTCAACGCCCTGGTCGGCCTGACTATTGAAACTCTCCTACTGTCGCTCCCGGCGCTGGTCTACCTCGGCTACCACTACATCGACGGCAGCGGTGCCTTTCTGCGGAGCGATGGCCGGACCGATATCCTGCTGATGTGCGCCGCACTGGTCACCGCCTTGCCCCTGTTGCTGTTCACCACCGGTGCCCGCAAGATTCATTTTTCAACAATCGGCATCCTGCAGTACATTGCCCCGAGCTGCACTTTTCTGCTGGCTGTCTTTGTTTACCGCGAACCCTTCCGCACCGCCCAATTGTGGACCTTCATACTGATCTGGACCGCCCTGCTCCTCTACTCGATCGATTCGGTGGCCTATTTCCGACGCCACCATTTGCCGCGCCGTTGAAAAGAACAGTCGGTCGCAGCCGAAAAACGTCACCCTCATGGGCCTTCGGGCCGCCACAGTTAATGAAAATGACGCTCCGGAGCGGATGAGCGGTTGAGAACAGCGGCTGACTGTCTGAGCCGCCTACGGCGGTCTTAGACTGGACCTAAAGCCGATACCACATGAAAAAGCACAAGCTTGGTGACAAATCCAAAGCCCTTGTTTGTAGACGGGCCTGGTCCAGGCTTAGAGCACGTTGGCGGCGAGTTTCAGCCGTCTTTCGAAACCGTTCATCCGGGCGGAGGTGCCCACCTTTTTCCGTATTCCCTTCTATTTTCGTATTAAAGCGTGTAGATATCGGGCCGGCGATGGGGCAGAAAATAGCGCATCCGGTGGCGGCGTACGTCGCTCAACTGGGCTGCTTTCAGATCGACCACCAGAAGGCCCTCTTTGTCGCTACCGATGTGCTGCAATACCTCACCCGATGGCCCGAAAACCATTGCAACCCCCGGAAAGTTCAGCCCGTGTCGATTGTCGCCGACCTGGTTGCAAGCCGCGATAAAGACACCGTTGTCGAAGGCCCTGGCGGTAAGATGGCGCATCCACGAGGCCATTTTATCCTCGGGGGTTCCCCGCGGTGAGGCATGGGGCATTAAAATCAAATCGCAACCCTTAAGAGCCATGCAGGTGGAAAGTTCCGGGAAGTGGCTGTCGTAGCAGAGTTGAATGCCGAAGGTAAGTCCGGGCAAAGAATGAAGTGAAACCTGCCCGCCGGGAGAAAAAAGGAAACGTTCCGGCGGCGCGATGTGAATTTTACGGTAGAAACCGGAAACACCTAGGGGAGTGACCACCAGATGGGTGGCATATAGTCGTCCATCCGAATCCTTTTCCGCCAACCCGGCCAGGATCGTCAGTGAGGTCGACCGGGCGATGCGGACCATCTCTTCGGTTGCAGGTCCCGGCACCGGCAGCGCTGTTTTCGCCACGTCCCGCGCGACGCAGTAACCGGTAAGGTTCAGCTCGGGAAAACAGACGATCTCAGCCCCCTCACGCGCCGCCCCTCCGGCCAGCCGCTCCACGCTCGCCAAGTTTTCACCAACAGCCGCTACCGGGCAGTTGACAATCACGAGAGCGATACGAATGTCGCGCATAGGAAACCTTTGAAAAGGTGGAGGTTACGGGTTATAAGTTCACGGGTTACGGGTTGCGGAGTGGGATTGGAGGTGTTTGGTCGAAAAACGAGGCCATCCGGTCTACACTCACGCGTGAACTCCCATCGTCTTTTTAACTTCATTTATTTTACCCGCTGATTGCAGCGGATAAAATAAATTTAGAGCTCGAATTTTGCGCGGATCTTGAAAACCCGGGTCGCGGGCATGTTGAGAATCGGTGAGACACCGGTTTGCTGCTTGATCTTCTCGAGATTTTCTTCGATTTCAGCCATCGACGGCGCGATGAAGGTGAACCAGATGTTGTAGGTGTTGTCGCGCTGGTAGTTGTGCGTGACCCCGGGGTAACTGTTGACGACCTCTGCAAAGTGTTCGATGGCGGTCTCGGGCACCCGGGCCGCACAGAGTGTGCTGACGAAGCCGACTTTTTCAGGCACGAAGTTGCCGCCGATCCTGCGGATGACGTCCTTTTCCTTCAGTCGCTTGATTCGCGACATCACCCCGTTTTCGGTCAGACCGAGGTCTTCGGCGATCACCGCGTAAGGGCGCGGCGCGATCGGAAAACGGGTTTGAATTCGGTTCAGAATGCGACGATCGGTTTCATCTAACATCATTTTCGTCAATCTCTGCGGCAACCGGAATTAGACAACAAACTCAGGCCGGAATGACCTTGACCTGTACCCGTCGGGTTCGCGGACCGTCGAATTCGCAGAAAAAGATACCCTGCCACGTACCCAGAACCAGACGACCCTTTTCAACCGCAATCAACTCGGAGGCTCCGACCAGTGTGGATTTGATATGGGCTGGAGAGTTTCCTTCCCCGTGACGGTATTCAGCCTCCCAGGGAACCACCTCGTTGAGGACCATGAGAATATCGGACTTGACGCTGGGATCGGCGCTCTCGTTGATGGTAATCGCAGCAGTGGTGTGCGGTACGTAGAGCATGCAGAGACCTTCGGTCAACCCGGCAGAACCGATGGCCTCCTGAACCTTCGAGGTGATGTCGACAAACTCGGTCCTTGACGTCGTTTTGATACTGAGAACGACCATGGCGCCTCCCCTAAATAGTTTCCGTCCATAAATGGCCCTTTTCCGCAATTTCGGCGTCAATCGGCAGAATCGCTTGTGCGGCGTACAGGAGTACGCCTCCGCACAATTCCTTGATTTTCTTGAACTTGCAGAAAATTGCACATTTCTGGATCGGAAACGTATCAGTGCCCTTCATGAAACCGCGGATGGGCACTAAATAGGAAAGGCCCTGCGGGGCGCGCAAGGCCTTTCCTTCATAGAAGTCATCGTGTCGTTTCGGTGGATCGGATCAGACACAGCCGGTCGGCTTGGGAAGACCGGCCATCTTGCAGGCTCCCTTGCCCGGGCCGGAGGGAAACAACTCGTAAATGTGCTTCAGTTTGAAACCGGTAACCTTGGAAAGAACCCGAACCATCGGGGCAATTCCGTTTTTCTCGTAGTATTCACGCAGGACCTTGATGACTTTTTGGTGCTCCTCGTTGAGTTCGTCGATGCCCTCTTCCTTCTTGACCCACTGTACCCATTCCTGGCTCCAGTTTTCGTAGGAATCGATGAACCCGTCTTCGTCGACGGTGAATGCTTTTCCCATGAATTCAACTGTTGGCATACAATACCCTCCTTTAAAAAATAAATTATTCCAATGGCTTACGCCAGTCCGCCTATTGCGATGATTAAAGATGGTTTATTAACGTATTGAATCTGTGATGTCAACATTAAAAAACAGGCCGATCAATACTCTTTCGGCATCCGGCTCAACTGTTCCAGCGTGAAGACCGGCCCGTCCTTGCACACGTATTCCTTGCCGATATTGCAATGACCGCAGATGCCGATACCGCATTTCATCCGATTTTCCAGAGACATGATGATGTGGTCGTATGAGTAACCGAGGTTCTCGAGTACCGGCTGTGTGAACTTGATCATGATAGGAGGACCGCACACGATGGCGTAGGTTTCCCCGTCAGCCGGCGGCGCCTTTTGATCGGTGATCGTCGGCACAAAACCGGTATTGTACTTCCAGGTCGGATCGTCGGTGGCGTCCACGGTGATGTGCATGTAGATATCGTCGCGCTCCTCCCAGGCCGCCAGTTCGTCGCGGTAGAGAAGCATGCCCGGTGTCCGGGCACCATATATGACATGTATATCTTTGAATTTTGGCCGGTTATTCGGATCGAGCATGTAAACGATGGACGACCGCAGGGTCGTGAACGCAAAACCGCCTCCGATGATAACGACACTTTTGCCCTCGATTGTCTCCCAGGGGTACCAGTTGCCCATGGGACCGCGAACGCCCATGATGTCGCCCACCCGCATGTTGTGCAGGGCGGTGGAGACCAGCCCGACCCGGTTGACGGTAAAAAGGAGAAAGCCTTTTTCAGATGGCGAAGAGGCGATCCCGATCGGTATTTCACCTTTGCCGGTGATCGAGAGCTCGGCGAACTGGCCGGCTTTATAGGCAAACTTTTTTTCGTCGGCGGTATTTAAGAACACCAGTTTGAACGTCTTCAGATTCCGGTCTTCGGTTTCGGTGATTATCTCCTCGATTCGGACCGGATACGGGAGATAAGGATTCTGTACCGTCATCCCTCCGGTACCGGGAATTATGGATTCAACATGCGGCGTCGTCATCACTTCACCTCGCAGGCCACAGCGTCCTGCCCGTGGCTGTTCATCAGTCGGGCAACCCGACGAATGTCGATGTTCACGGGACACAAGCGCACACAACGACCGCAGCCGGAGCACTGTATCCCGTCGTCATACTTGTCCACATAATATTTGAGTTTGTGCATGAACCGCTGGCGGACCCGCTGCAGTTTGGTCCCCCGGGGATTGTGGCCGGAGCCGTGGAGCGTAAACAGCGGATACATGCAGCTATCCCAAATGCGCAGTCGTTTTCCTTTTTTCCCGCGGACTTCGTCCTGAATGTCGAAACACCAGCAGGTCGGACAGACGTACGTACACGTTCCGCAGTTGATGCATGAAAAAGATACATCTTCCCAGAATGGCGCATCGTAAAGATCGAGCGTGTTCTGTTCGGCCAACCGGTCCGTTTCCATCGCGGCGTTCATCTTGGCTTCTGCGGTCTGCCGGCGAGTGTCAATCTGCTGTTCGGCCCCGTCTGCGGCCGGTTTGTTCCAGCCGGCGGCGGCGGCCAACTTTTCCCCCTTCTCGGAGAGAATCTTGGCTAAAAAGCTATCCCCGGCATCGACCAGAAGCACGTCCAAGCCTTCCTCGTGAAAAGGTCCCGATCCGGCGGAGGTGCAGAAACAGCTGCTGCAGGGCTCATCGCAGCCATAGCCCACGAGGGTGGTGGCCGTAAAGTTTCGGACCCAGTAAGGATCCTTGAAGTCGGGGGTGTCGAAATTACGCTTCACCAGGAGGTATCCCTTGACATCGCAAGGCCTGATCCCGATGACAGCCCGGGGGGAATAGTCCTGCGCGCTTTCCTTCATTATGTGGTGATCTTCTTGACTTTCGTCCAGGCTGTAATCGAGCATCACCTCCGATTGCGGATAAACCAGAGACTTGGCAGACATGCGCGTATTGAGAAAGTCCAAGTCGGGCGTCTGTCCGGGCTCCAGCAGTTGAAAATCGTAATACTGCCGCCCTTTGACCGGGCCGAAAAGTCGATACGTCTCACGCAGTCGGTCGAGGTCGGCGCTCAAGCTCTTCTTGTCAATTTTCACAATCTTCATCAAGGGAACCTATGAATTTGGTGTTTGGTATTTTATACTTTGTGTTTTGTGTTTGGTGTTGGACAACGCTTACCAAATACTAAGCTCGAAACACCAAACACTATTTCTCTATTTATTTAATAAACTCATCCGGATCGTTTGGTTTGTAAAAATCGAGCACCGGGCGCTTGTCCAGCGTCAAACCGGCCTCCCAGTCGAAAAGTTCCCGGGCATCTTTTTCAAGCTTCTTGGTGAACTGACGCACCGGGATGCCGACCGGGCAGACTCTCTCGCAGGCGCCGCAGTCGGTGCAGCGGCCGGCGCAGTGGTAAGCGCGCAGGAAATGAAACGTGCGCACGTCGACCGGGTCCTGGCCCTTGTTGACCCATTGGGGGCGGTGTTCATCCACAAAGCACGTAGGGCAGTAGCACAGTGGACAGGCGTTGCGACAGGCATAGCAACGGATGCAGGGCGCCAGCATCTCCTCGAAATGGGCCCATTTTTCATCCGGCGCCATGGCTTCGATGCGGCGCACGTCCTCGTAACGGTCCACTTCGACCTGCTCCGCCACCGGTTCGGCCACCAGTTCGTCGTGGATAACGGGGTTACGGTGGACACAAATGGCACAATTTTCCTGAAGCACCGCAGACTTGTCGTAGACTTTTTCCCGCTCATGCCCTTTGACGGTAACCTTGCCGTTATCCTCTTCAACCGCAATGATCTCGTCGGCGAAATCCTGTGCGATTCGGCGCTTGTCAATCATTCCCAGGCACGGCACGCCGATAATGTCGAGTTGCTCGCGTTTGATTTTGTTTTCGAGAATGTGGGTGACGATGTTGCGGGAATCACACCCCTTGGCCACAATCCCGATCTTCTCTTTGCGATCGGCCAGATAGTTGGCAAGATTTATACCGCAGTTTCCATCCCAGACAAACTGATCCACCTGATCGGGGGTCCTGGCAAAGCAAGGCTCGTTCATCAACGGAACGGTACCTTTGCGAAAGCCGATGACCATTTCCACTGTGCAGTTCTTGAGGATCTTTTCTGAAATTTCTTTGATCTTGACGATATATGACATACTAAGCCACCTTGGCTTCGGTTTTGATGAAGTTTTGATTGGGCCCCAGCCCCTTGACCTTCGCGGTGACCTCGTTGACCACCTCGACGAACTTGGTTGACTCGGCCGAGGAAACCCATGAGAATTGAATCCGTCCGGGCTCGATTCCCATGTGCTCCATCAGATTCTGAAACAGGGCGAACTTTCGGCGGGCGTAGTAATTACCTTCCAGGTAATGGCATTCGCCGGGATGTCACCCGGATACCCAGACAGCGTCCGCGCCTTCGCGTAGCGCCGCGAGAAAGAACTTGGGGCTCATCCGCCCCGTGCAGGGAATCCGGATGACCCGAATGTTGGGCGGATATTCCATCCGGCTAATGCCGGCCAGATCCGCTGCACCATAGCTGCACCAATTGCACAAAAAGGCGACGATTTTCGGTTCCCACTCGGACATGATAACTCCATAAGTGTTAAGGATTTATGGATGGACACCAACTGGTGCGCATCCGCGAACTTTTGGAAACACTGTTGAGTGTCCAATTCATAAATGCGGATTTTTTTCGCTGGGCAAGGCCGCATCCCGCCGCGGCGGGATTTGCGGCGAGGCGTACTTTATGTACGCCGCAGCCGGAAACCCGCGGAGAACGCAGGCCAGCGAAAAAGAGACCATTTATGGATGGACACTATCCCACCTCTTCGCTCAGGGAAAAGAGCTGAGCAAAAATCTGGTTGTTGTCGAAGCCCTTTAAATGGATCGCCCCGGAGCGGCAGGACGCCACGCACAGGCCGCAGCCCTTGCACAGAACCGGATTGACCTCGGCCTTGTCGGCGTTTGGACCGGCCTCGGTAAAAAACGGTGCCGAGTAAGGGCAAATGGCGACGCACACTCCGCAGCGGCTGCACATGAAAGGATCGGTCAGGGCCACGGTACCGCTGGTGTGGATCGTTTTCTGGGCCAGCAGCGTCAAGGCGCGGGAGGCCGCTGCCCGGCCTTGGGCCACGGACTCGTCGATCGGCTTGGGATAATGCGACATGCCGCACAGGAACACACCGTCGGTGGCGAACTCGGAGGGCCCCAGCTTGGCGTGCTTCTCGACGAAGAAGCCATCTTCGTTCATCGGCACCTTGAAGAACTGGGCCAGGCTTTCATCGCCGGCCGGTATGACGGCCGACGCCAGGATGACCAGGTCGGCCGCGATATCGATCGGTTGCCCGAGAACGTGATCGATCACCTCGACCTGAATCTTTTCTCCGGCGACAGCGACTTTTGGCTTGTGATCGAGGGTGAAGCGAATGAAGATCACGCCGGCCTCCCGGGCCTTTTTGTAGAGGTACTCCCGTTCACCATAGGTGCGCAGATCCCGGTAGAGGATAAAGACCCGCATGTCCGGGTTACGCTTTTTGAACTCCAGGGCGTTTTCGACCGAATGCGTACAGCAAACCCTGGAACAGTAAGGCCTTTGAGGCTCCCGCGAACCGACACATTGGATGAAGACCGCCGATTCGAGTCGGGCCAGGTCCGGATCGTTTTCGATGAAGCGGCGGTCCAACTCGAGACTCGTCAGGATGCGCGGATCGCTGCCGTAACCGTACTCCTCGGGTTTCAGGGCACTCGCACCGGTGGCCAGGACGGCCACACCATAGGCCAGAGTTTCTTCCCGATTTTTTGTGGCCAGGGAGGATTTGAAGTTACCCACGAACCCCTCGACATTTTTCAGTGTCGTATTAAGGTGCACCTGCAGACTTCCCTGCTGCCCGACTTCATCGATGAGGGTCGAGAGTTTTTCCTGAACCGGTTCGCCCTTGGCGGTGTGGAAAAGGTTGAGCGCCTGGCCGCCGAGCTGATCGCTTTTTTCGACCAAATGCGTCTCATAGCCCTGCCTCGCCAGACTGCGGGCTGCGGTCATACCGGCCACACCGCCGCCTAAAACCATGGCAACTGGAGTGACATCAAGTTCGGCCTCTTTGAGCGGCTCCATCAACGCGACTTTGGACACGGCCATGCGAACCAGGTCTTTGGCCTTCTGGGTGGCCAGTTCTGGATTTTTCTTGTGAACCCACGAATCCTGATTTCGGATGTTGGCCATCTCGAAAAGGTATTTGTTGAGGCCGGCGTTGATCAGGGTCTCCTGGAACAGCGGTTCGTGTGTTTTGGGCGTGCAGGCCGCCACCACCACCCGGTTGAGTTTTTCCTTGTTGATAATCGCCGCCATCGTGTCCTGGGTATCCTGGGAGCAGGAGTAGAGGTTGTCGGATACGTAATCCACAAAGGGGAGTGTGGCGGCGTAATCCCGTACTGCCGGAACATCGACAACCCCGGCAATGTTGATGCCGCAGCGGCAGACGAAAACCCCGATCCTCGGTCGTTCGCCAATGACGTTGGTTTCCGGAATCAGTTCCGGAGTTTTGGTAGCCGTGAACCGGGCCGCGGACAAAATCTCGCCGGCGGCCGAGGCCGCCGCACTTGCGTCAACGACCGACTGCGGAATGTCCTTCGGTCCCTGGAACGCCCCGCAAACGAAGATCCCCGGCTTGGAGGTGGCTACCGGTTCAAAGGTTTCGGTCTGGCAGAAACGCCCTTCGGTCAGCTCGAATCCAAGTCTCCGGGCTAACGCCACGGCTTCAGACCCAACCTCCATGCCGATCGAAAGGACCACCATATCGAAGGTCTCGGTTACCATCTCGCCGCTTTCGGTAACATAGCGCAGCTCGAGGTCGCCGGTGTCGCCCACGGGGTCGATGGTGTGAACCCGGCTGCGGATGAACCGAACACCATCGTTTTCCCGAGCCCGGTCGTAAAATCGCTCGAAATCCTTGCCCGGCGTGCGCATGTCCATGAAGAAAACGGCGCAGTCGAGATCGCCCCCGCTGTGCTCCTTGGCGATAACGGCTTCCTTGATGGCGTACATGCAGCACACCGAAGAACAGTAGGAATTGTCGCAGCGGTTCAGGTCGCGAGAACCGACGCACTGGAACCAGGCGATCTTCTGCGGCTCTTTGTGGTCGGAAGGCCGCACGAGATGGCCGCTCGTAGGCCCGGAGGCCGACAAGAAGCGCTCCATTTCCATGGAGGTGATCACATTGGGGTGTTTGCTGTAGTTGTACGCATCGAATTTAGATGGATCGAAAGGTTTGAACCCGGGCGCCAGGATCACGGACCCCACTTCCAATTCGATCTTTTGCGGCTGTTCGGTGTGGGTCTCCAGGGTCACCGCCTGCGGTTTGCAGGCTTCGACGCACTGGTAGCATTCGCAGCAATAGCCGCAATTGAGACAGCGATGGGCCTCCGACTGCCCTGCGGCTTCCGCGTAACCCAGCTCGACCTCTTTGAAGTTTCCCCGGCGATCAGCCACCGGCAGGGCCGGCATCTTGGTGCGCGCGGTGCGGGTGGTATCGGCCGGGATCGGCCGATAAACGGGGTTTTCCTTGGAGATCGGCTCCCGGTCGGCAGCCATATCGCGCTTATCGAAATAACGCTGGATCGACTCGGCGGCCTCTTTTCCGGCGGCGATGGCGCCAATGGCCACCCAGGGACCCGTCTGGAGATCTCCACCGGCAAAAACCCCTTCACGCCCGGTGGCATAGGTGACGGCATCCACCTCCATGGTGCCCCACCGCGTGGTGTCCAGACCGGCCACGTCCGCCAGGGCGGAGAGATCCGGTTTCTGACCGATGGCCGGAATGAGCTGATCGATGTCGATCTCGTACTCGCTGTGGGGGATGGGAGTCGGTCTCCTGCGACCGGAAGAGTCGACGTCGCTAAGCTTCATGCGGATGCAGCGCAGGCCGACCACCCGGCCGTCTTCGACCAATACTTCCTGGGGCGCGGACAGGTAGGTGAGGTTGACGCCCTCATCCTCGGCGGCCTGAATTTCCTCTTCCCAGGCGGGCATTTCGGCCCTGGAGCGCCGGTAGATAATATTGACCGTCTCGGCGCCCAGGCGAACCGCGCAGCGGGCCACGTCTATGGCCACGTTGCCGCCGCCGATGATGGCGACATTTTTACCGACGTCGGCCTTGCCGGTCAGATTGACTTCTCTGAGGAAATCGACGCCCTGCCGAACCCCTTTCGATTTTTCTCCCGGTATGCCCAAATTGATGCCCTCATGGGCGCCGATGGCGATGTAGACCGCCTTGAAGCCCTGCTCGAAGAGATCATCCAGCGATAAATCCGGTCCGAAGGGCGTGTTGGTTTTAATATCGACTCCCAGATTGGTGATCAGCTCGATTTCCCTGTCGAGAACCTCTCTGGGCAAGCGATGTTCCGGAATGCCGACCCGCAGCATGCCGCCCGCCTGGGGCAAGGCCTCGAAAATCGTCGACTTGATTCCCCTGCGGACCAGGTGATACGCCGCCGAGAGCCCCGCGGGGCCCGAGCCGATGATCGCCACCGTTTCCTTGCGCGGCGGCAGACACTTGATCTCCACTTCCCGTGGGTCCACCTGGTCGGCCGCCAGTCGCTTCAGATCACGGATGGCCACCGGATCGTCGACTTCGCAGCGGCGGCAGGCGTCTTCACAACCGTGGGGGCAGATGCGTCCGAGAACCCCGGGCAGGGGCAGATCTTCCATGATAATTTTAAGGGCCTCTTTATATTTCCCGGCCCCCACCATCTGCACATAGCCCTGCACGTTTAAGCCTGCCGGACAGGCCAGGCGGCAGGGAGCCTTGTCCATCTTGTGCACGGCAAAAGCGCCGGGGATCGCCTGGGCGTATTTCTTGTAGATGGCTTTGCGGGCGGAAAAACCGTGGTCGTACTCATCGGGAAGGGAAACCGGGCAAACCTCGATGCAGTCGCCGCATGAGGTGCACTTTGCCGGGTCCACATACCGAGGGGCTTTGTTGATCGTGACCTTAAAATTTCCGGGTGTTCCTGATACCGTTTCAACTTCGGCACAGGTGATCAGATTGATGTTGAGATGCCGGCCGACCTCGACCAGTTTGGGCGAGATAATTCACATGGCACAGTCGTTGGTCGGAAAGGTCTTGTCCAGTTCACTCATCACGCCGCCAATGGCGGATGATTTTTCGACCAGGTGAACCAAGTAGCCCGAATCGGCCAGATCCAGAGCTGCCTGCATTCCGGCGATGCCGCCACCGACGACCAAAGCTGATCCAACAGGTATGTTCTTGCTCATAATATCTATCCTGACCCTTTTGATGCCGACCTTGCACGCTGAGACGAAAAACACGCGATACGCCGGCGGATAAAAGTTCAAAAATAAAATATGCTTGGCGCGAGCGGACCGATCAAATTTGCGCCGATTTGCCAAGGGAGTTATATGGCATAACGTCGAAAGTACTGTCAAGGCATTTGTATCTGAACATAACGGCTGCTGCACGACAATGTAAACCTACCGGTGGCGAACGCAGGCTATGTCCTCGACACTAAGCACAACTCAGTACACACATTTATAAATACGATGGCGTATTATTGACAAATTAGTATGCATTTGATATCGTCCTCCAAAACAAGAGGAGGTGCTATATTCCAAGAAAAAGCCCTTTTATCATAGAGCTTGCGCCACATGAGAAAAAGGCCTTGCTACAGATCACACGGAAGTATACGTCACCATATTTTGAAATCGTTCGCGCTAAAGCCATTTTGCTCGCTGCCGAAGGCATGGAAAACAAACAAATCGGTGAACGCCTCGAGATGCCGCGACAGATCATCAGCAAGTGGCGCAAACGCTTCTTTGAAGAACGCTTGGCCGGTCTCCAAGATCGTCCAAGACGCGGGAGACCGAGTCGTTTTTCCCCCTAAAGTGGTTATGAAGGTTAAAGCTTTGGCTTGCCAGATGCCTGGCCAAATACACCTCCCCTTTTCTCGGCTCAGCAATGCTGACATTGCCCGCGAAGCTGTTAAAAACGGTATTGTGGCCTCCATCAGTGGCGCTAAGGTTTGCGCTGGTTGAGCCAGGATGCCATAAAACCGTAGCAATATCGCAGCTGGATCTTTCCTCGCGATCCGGATTTTGCGCCAAAGGCCAGCCGTGTTTTGGATCTCCACCAGGGCCTTTGGAACGGAAAACGACTGCGGCCCAATGACTTCGTCATCAGTGCAGATGAAAAAACCAGTATTCAATGCGTCTAACCAACGGTGTATGATCAAAGGGTGAATTGCAATGTAGATGATTCTATGCTAGTGAATCCCAATTCGAAAGGGAGATGCCCTGTATGCCGAAAAAGGAACCGCACATTTTCATAACCGACAAGGCGCCCTCTCCGATCAACATCGGTCTCGTGGGCGGGGGTGATTTGTGTCTTGAATTGCTGAAGAAAATGACATTTCCTTCAGAAAAAGGCGATGTCGGAGCCCGCATACGGACCGTTGCCGATTGGGATGCGCAGGCCCCCGGCATGGTCCTGGCCCGGAAACTGGGCCTTGAAACCGTAGAGGATTATCAGGACCTCTGTGATCCGAAATTCGACATCCGGCTCATTATCGTTCTGGTTCCAGACAACTTCATTCTGTGGGACATTCTCAACAAGCGGCCGGCCCACATTCGGGTCCTGGCCTTCGATGTGTTCACGCTTTTCTGGCAAGCCATCGGCATCGAAGAAAGAAAATTGCGGGAGCGCAACCAGGAGGTTGAAACCATTCTAAATGGTATCGAAGATTTTATTCTGGTTCTCAACCCGGACATGGACATCATCGAAGTCAATGAAACCTTTTTAAAAAAGATGTATTATACCCGGGATGAGGTGATCGGGCGCAAGTGCCACGAGGTGTTCCGGAAAACAAACCTGCAGTGTAGCCGCGACGCGGTGGTCTGCCCCCTGAACGAGGCCATCCGCAACCAGCGTCCCAGCCAACGCGTCATGTCAAGGGTCAACAAGCGCGGCGAGGATCGTTACATGGAGGTCACCATTTACCCCATCTGGGAAAAAGGCGGCAAGTTATCCAAATTCATCGAAGTCAGCCGCGATATCACGGATCGCAAAAAAGAAGAGGAAAAAATCACCCGGCGCCTGGAACAGATGGTGGCCGAACGCACCCGTCAATTGAAGGAAACCCACGAGAAAATGCTGCACCAGGACAAGATGGCGTCCCTGGGCAAGCTCTCGGCGTCGGTCGTGCATGAGATCAACAACCCCATCGCCGGGATCCTCAATTTAATACTGCTGATCAAACGGTTTTACGCCGAAGAAAAAATCACGCACAAAGAAAGCGAGCGCATCGCACGGTACCTGACGCTCATGGAGACCGAGACCCGCCGCATAGGCCGGATTGCGTCCAATTTGCTTGCCTTTTCCAGGCAGACCAAAATTGAACTGACTCCCCTGGATTTGAACCGGCTGGTGGAGAAAACGCTCATGGTCAATTCAAACCTGCTCAAAATACACAACGTCAAGGTCGAAAAGGACCTCGACCCTCACATACCGCAGATTGTCGGATCCGAAGATCAGCTCCAACAAGTCTTCATGAATATCATCTCCAATGCCGCCGAGGCCATGGAGAGTGCCCAAAACGCCGTCTTGACGGTACAAACCCAGTCTTCGTCCGGAGCGAATGCGGTCGCAGTAGCCTTCCGGGACACCGGCCACGGTATCCCCCGGCAAAACCTGCCGCGACTTTTCGAGCCCTTTTTCACCACCAAGAAAAAGGGTAAAGGCGTCGGCTTGGGTCTCTCGGTGGCCTACGGAATTGTTCAGGAGCACGGCGGCGCCATGCGGGTGGACTCAAAGGTCGGGGTGGGTACCGTCTTTACCGTTGAGCTGCCTCTGAAAAAGCGGACGGAGGAATCGCAAGCCGGGGGTGGAGACCCAAATGAACAACACCAAGATTCTGATTGTCGATGATGAATTGATCATGCGTGAATCCCTGGCCGGCTGGCTTGAGCGGGATGAATACAAAGTGGACGCGGCCGCCAGCGGAGAGGAAGCGTTGAAAAAGCTGACCCAGTCACGTTTTGACATCATGCTGGTCGACATCAAGATGGAAGGGATGAGCGGCCTGGACGTCCTGCGGCGGGTCAAAACCGACGAACCGGATGTGGCCGTTGTGATGATTACCGCATACGGCTCGATTTCCACGGCCATCGAAGCCATGAAAAACGGCGCTGATGACTACCTGCTCAAGCCCTTCGATCCAAACGAATTGGGGATATTGATCGAGAAAATCGTCGCCCAGCAGGCCCAGGCGCGAGAAATGCTGTACCTGAAAGAAGCCAGCAAAGAGCGCGCCCGCTTCGAGAGCATGATCGGGCAGTCCGGATCCATGCAGGCCATCTTTGAGCTGATCATGGATGTGGCCGCCACGGACAGCACCGTGTTGATCACCGGAGAAACCGGTACCGGCAAGGGGCTGGCAGCCAAGGCCATCCACTCCAACAGCCCCCGTTGCGAGGGCCCTTTCGTGACCGTCAACTGCGGGGCCATTCCGGAACACTTAATGGAAACCGAACTCTTCGGTCACCAGAAGGGTGCTTTCACGGACGCCAAAGAAACCAAGAAAGGGCGCCTGGAGCTGGCCCATGGCGGCACCCTTTTCCTGGATGAAATCGGTGAAATCGGTATGCGCATGCAGATCGATCTGTTGCGGATCCTGGAGGACCATGTTTTTTATCGCGTGGGCGGCACTCAACCGATCGAGGCCGATTTCCGTGTAATCGCCGCCACCAACCGGAATCTGGAGGCGGCGATCAAAGAGGGCCTATTTCGAGAAGACCTCTTTTACCGGCTCAACGTGATTTCCTTTCGCATGCCTTCACTGCGGGAGCGCAAGGAGGACATTCCGCTGCTGGCCGACCATTTTTTAAACCGCTACAGCCAGGAAACCAACAAGCCGATTGACGGCATCCAGCGGGCAGCGATGGATGAAATGATGCTCCATGATTGGCCCGGAAACGTCCGCGAACTCCAAAATGCGATTGAAAGAGCGATCGTGATCGGAAAACATCGCAAAATCCGATCGGAAGATTTGCCGTTTTATAGCGCCCAACAAATTGCCCTGCCACCGGACGACTCCCTCAAAGAGGTCGAAAAGTTTCACATCCAACGGGTTCTGGAGCAAAACGATTGGAATATCGCCAGATGTGCGAAAATCCTCGATATCGACCGCACGACCCTTTACAGTAAAATCAAACGGTACAACCTCCAAAGAGAAGATTGACGAGCCGCCTTTCCGCATACAGCATTCTCATCGCACCCATCGGCGTGATTGACCCGGGGTTGTGTGGATCGGTCGCTAGAGAAATCGAGCGGGTATTCGGTTGCCGGAGTGAAATCAAGCCGCTGCTGGCGGATGTCGACTTTGCACTGGACCCGGTTCGCCGGCAGTATCACTCAACCGTGATTCTTCAAAAGCTCGCCGCAATGGCGCCGGGTGGCGCACTGAAGATCATCGCCATCACCCAGGTCGACCTGTTCATTCCGATTCTCACTCACGTTTACGGCGAAGCCCAACTGGGGGGCAAGGCCGCCATCATATCCACCTATCACCTGCAGGAGGGCCTCGATGCCGCGGCTACCAATCCGGCGATGCACTGCCGTCTCGGCAAAGAAGCCGTTCACGAACTGGGCCATACTTTCACGCTGCGCCACTGCCCGGAACGGACCTGCATCATGCATTACTGCCGCAGCATACAGGATGTTGACCGCAAGTCGAATCACCTTTGCCGACACTGCAGGGTCCTGCTGCAGGATGAACTCAGCAAGCTCGGATTCACTCTTGTCCAAAACAAATGATCAAAGCACTGAAAGGTCCCCTGAATCGAGTATCGACGGGGTATCGGGGGATCTGGAATGCCGGAATGATGGAAGCGTGGAAAGCCGGCGTATGGGGGAAAAATCTGTACACTGCCACACCCATACGCCATCTTTACGGCTGACAGCCGGGACGATCCTCACCTGTTCGCGCCTTGATCGGTGCCGTGAATGGCGAGACCCGCAGGCTCCTACCGTTTTCCATCAGGAGCGCAGAAAAGTCCGGGTCAAGGTGCGCCAGTCCAGTTGCGGTAATTTCCCGTAAATGTCACTTCCCAGGCGACCGCCGTCGACCGTCAGCGGACCGGCCGCCGCCTCGATGACCTGATACAGGCTTTCCACTTCTTCGGTCAAAAAAGTCGCAGTTTCATCGCTGATCATCAGGTTTTTCAAATCTCGACGCAGGTTGTCGGCATGAACCCGAATGAGCCAGTCTTCCGTGTAGGCGTTACGGTTTTCAACCTGCGCGTCTTCCAGCAGCCGCGGGTTGGTGGCGGTAATAACGCCGCTGACCGGTGAAAGCAGGTTGGCTCTGTTTTCCCCACGGATCAGGCGGATTTCGGGCTGGTCCTGATGAACCGTTTTGCCCATCAAGGGCGTATCGATCCGGGAAAAGGGGCCGAACGTGCGGGCTGCAAACTCGTCCAGGCCGATGCGGACGGTGTTTTCTTCTTCGATTTTCACCCAGGCATGGCCGCGATGCAGGTAATAGCCCTGGGGAATTTTGAAACCTTCGATATTGAGTTCCGCCACGGGTTTGACCACCGTATGCACGGTGAATTGATCGTAAAAGAACTGATCGAACTCGCAGTCAACGCAGCTGTAGTCATTCGTGCAGGCCCTGAATTCGATGCGGCCCTTCATGGAGTGCAGGCAGGGCTGTTTCCAAGACGGTAATTCCCTGAGCCGATCTTTCCAGGCCACGATGCGCGCTCTGCGGCCATGCGGCGGTACTCCGCGTTTCCGCAGCATTCGGTTCTCCTCGGCCACCCGCCGCAAGGCTTTGTCGTAACGGCAGGCCGTGCACTGATAGTTGAGCTGGCAGTGTTTGACGGGAACCACACCGGCTTGCATCCAGATACATGGGTCCTGCCTTGCCCGCGTCTTATGCTCCGATTGCGGCTTTCCCATTTTGAATTTCCTTTGATTGCAGGGGTCAAGCAAAGCGCAGGCCGAATGACCCAATCGGTGCAATGCCTTTTACCGACGCGATGCCCTTTGCTTGCCGCACCAATAAACGTTTAAGTTCTCAGAAACGTTTGGGTCAGTTTCTTCCAGCCGAGATCGGGCAGGATGCCGTAAATGTCTTCCTGCAGATAACCACCGTCGGCGGCCAAAGGACCCGCGGTTTGCTCGATCATGCTTTCCAGTGTCCGAACTTCCGTGTTCATCCAGTCCAGGCTGTCCACATCTGCCATGAGTTTTTTCATGGTGGCCTTGACGTTCGGTGTCCGCACCATGAACAGCCAGCCTTCGCCGTATGGCTCTTGGTTGGCCAAAGCAGGATTTTCCCGTACATCGGCGTTCACCTCCACGATGACACCGTCGATGGGAGAAAGGACATCGGCCAAGTTGTCTTTGCGCTTCAGCCCCCAGCCCACCTTACCATGGTCGAGTTCCTTGCCCATCAGCGGCAGATCGAGCGCATCGGCGCGACCCAGCAGTTTAAGGGCGAAGTCATCCAGTCCGACCCGAATGCAGCCGCCGCTTTCAATCCGGGCCCAGGTATGGCCATTATGGAAATAATACCCCATGGGAACATCGAATCCCTTGACGCTCTGGATTTCATGCGGGAGGGTGTTGGTTTTCGTAGCCCACACATCTTCAAAATATTGGTCGAAATCGCAGGTGGCACATTTGTAGTCGTAGGCGCAGGCTCGGTTTGGAATTCGCTGGGTGAGACTGTGTCGACACACCCTTTGAAGTTCGGGCAGCGGCCGCATGGCGTCCTGCCAGCTGACCTGTTTGCCCTTCTCCACCTGCAGACGCATGCCGTGATCATATTTGCAGCTGGTACAGTCGTAATAATTGTTGCAGTCTTTGTTCTTGACCACACCGGCCTGCATCCATATGCAGGGGTTGGCCGACTTGGCTTCCTTGTCGGGTTTGATCAACCAGACCTGCCCACCGAGCACCGAGCTGATTTCCCCCGCGGCGCCGACGTCCGTGCGACCGCCTTTGCGGTAGGTGGAACCATATCCCAGTTGATTTCTCAGGCTTCTTTTTGTCATTTTTCCCTCTCCTTATGTTATGTATTTATAGGTTTAATGATGGGCTGTTTTTCTTCTTTACTTAGCAAGCGCTATGCCAAAACGACTCGCCGCGGCCGATTTTGACATAACTTGTTGAAACTAATGATATCTATAAATGAAGACCGCGGATGTGGCGAATGGTGGTAAGGGGATGGCCTGTTGGAATTTCAAACAGCCCGGCATCCGATCAACCGCCTGTCCGACCCTTAACTTACTGATTTCATATAATTTTTATAAAATAAAAACAATGTCGGCTTATTCAACACGCCTGTTGAAAAATTCAACACTTCTATTTTTACCCCTAATGTAACCGGCCCATGCACCGTCGGCGTTCATAACCGGAATGGCCTGTTGTAAACCCAATAATAATCTGCATAGGCTGTAAGTTGGCCGTGTTGAATTTTCAAATGGGATACTGTATAGAGCAGTTTGCGGAAATTGTGGTATTCCCTGCAATAAAGTCAGTGGGATGAAAAGGAGGGGGTATAGTGAACATCAACAACTGGGATTGGGAAACCGGCGAAAAACGGATTCCTTTCGAAGAATGGAAGGAGAATTTTCGCTGGGTCGAGGAGCCCTACGTGAACCCTGATGGGGAAAACATCGCCGCTATCGTCAACGTCGACGAGGGTCAGTTCGACGTTTGTGTCAACGGCGAGCCCTGGGGGGCAGAGTTCGAAAAGGCCTGGCACCTGCGGTATACACCCTCCGGCCGCCTGAGCGTGCTGGTCTCGGAGATGGGGGAGTGGACCGTAGCCGTGGACGGCACCGCTTGGGAAAATAAATTCGGTTACGTCTGGAATCCCCTCTACAGTCGGAACGGCGACATCATCGCGGTGGCGTTCCAGCAGGATATGCAGTACGGCATGGCGCTGAACGACACGCCCTGGGAGGAAACCTATAGCAACATCACCTATTTCGCACTAAGCCCGGACGGCGAAAAGACAGCGGCGGCGGTCCAGGTGAGTGCGGCGGATTCAGGTGAAGTGCACAAGTTTCAGGAAGGCACCTTTTCAGCTGCGCTGGACGGCAAGGCTTGGGACACCCGGTTCGTCAACGTCTGGAATCTTGCCATCAGCCCGGACGGGCAGCACCTGGCCGCCGAAGTGCGGCTCAACCTGTATGATTATTCCATTGCCGTGGACGGAAAGCCGTGGGACAAAACCTTCAGCTGTGTCTGGGAACCGGTCTTTCACCCGCAAAGGCAATCGGTCATCGCGCCGGTCCGGGTCGAGGGCAAGTGGGCATTGGCCGAGGACGGACAAATGGTGTGGGACCGCCGGTTTCCCCAGCTCTGGCATCAGCTCTTCAGCCCCGACGGCGGCAAGCTGGCGGCCATCGTTGCCGTGAAATACGGCAAGTGGACGGTGGCCGTGGACGCAACCCCATGGCCGGTGGTCTTCAACGAACTGGTCACCGATCTGGTCTTCAACCCGGACGGAAGCCGCATCGCGGCAGTCACCAAGCAGGATGGGAAATACCGGATCGTTGCCGACGGAAGCGTCTGGAAAGACGCCTTCGAAATGGCCTGGAAACCGGTTTTCAGTCCGGACGGAAGCCGTATGGCCGCCAAGGTGCAAAAAAACGGCCAATACACCATCGCCGTGGACGACAGGCTGTGGTCACATCAATGTGATGCCGTCTGGAACCCGGTGTTCAGTCCCGACAGCCAGAAGATCCTCTTGAAATCCCTCGAGGACGGCTCCTATTATCGGCGCGTCATACCCGTAACCGATCTTGCAAGCTAGGAGGGGGAAAAATGCATGAGATTTACAATTTCGTCAGCGGTCCTCTGGCATGGCTGGCTTTCATTCTGTTTTTCGGCGGTTGTCTCTACCG
>JARFQH010000094.1 GCA_029287875.1 Desulfobacteraceae bacterium
GACCGGGTCCCGCCGATCGACTTCGAAGAAATCCAGGGCGTCATCGAATCGGAACTGAAGCGTCCGTTGGTGGAGATTTTCGCCGCTTTCGAACCGGTGGCACTGGCCGCCGCATCGGTGGCACAGGTCCACCTGGCCGGGTTGAAAACCGGCGAAAAAGTGGCGGTAAAGGTCATTCGGCCCGGAATCGACAAAAAAATCAGGGAAGACATCGGGTTGATGTACTACTTTGCCGAGAAGATCGAGCGATCCTCCGAGATCGGCCGCACCGTCGGTGCCGTCAATCTGGTGAAAGAATTCGAAAGAAATATATTTCGCGAACTCGACATGTACACCGAAGCGGGAAGTATCGAACGCTTTGCCGCCAACTTCAAGGACGCCGAAGACCTCTACATCCCGAACGTCTACTGGGACTATACTTCCCGGTCGGTCCTGACGATGGAACACATCGACGGCATCAAAATGGACCGGGTCGAAGAGATAAAAGCCCACGGGATCGATCCCAAGGAAATCGCCATGATCGGTCTGCGTTCCTTTTCCCGCCAGCTGATGGACTTCGGCCTCTTTCACGCCGACCCGCATCCCGGCAACACGCTCGTGATGTACGACGGCCGTGTCAGCCTGGTGGACTTCGGCATCATCGGCTATCTGGACGAAGAAACGATGCTTCAGATTGCCAATATTTTTCTCGGATATGCCGAGCACGACTACGATCTGATCATGGAGGCCTTCGAGGACGCCGGTCTCATCAACCCGGATGCCTTGGATCTGCGCAGCTTTCGCACGGACCTGAAAGACATCAGTGAGCCATTTTACGGACGAACCCTGCAGACCATTTCCGTCAAAGATGTTTATGACCAGGTGATGCAGCTGGTGTTGAAATACCGGATCCGCCTGCCCCGTAATCTTTTACTGCTCTTTAAAACCTTTATCCAGACCGAGGCCCTCGGTAAAATTCTCGGCAGCGACGCCAGCATTCTCGAGGTCACTCGGCCTTATGCGCACAATCTGCTTCAGCGTGGATACGAGGCCCGTAAAATAATGCGCAATGTCGGCAAGGAAACCCGCCGCATAGGCGGTTATTTGCGGGTGCTGCCGAAGTTTCTTCACGATATTCTCCGCGCGGCAGCCAGCGGCAAACATCGGATCGAGGTCTGGCACAGCGGGTTTGAGCAGCTTGACGACAAGATTGAAAAGGGCATCAATCGTCTGACAATCGGCATCATCGTCAGTGCATCAGTGATCGCGGGCTCGCTGATATTGAATTCTTCGCAGAAAGTTATGGAGTTCACGCTGAATTTCTTCGGCGTGCACACCGTTTCCATCACATCGCTGCTGGGAATAACCGGCTACTCCATGGCAACGGTTCTGGGGATATGGCTGGTTATTTCCATCATGCGATCAGGCAAGATGTAATTTTTTTGCTTCACAGCCGCCCGGATGACGGAAAAACCATGTTTTCTATCGACCAATTCAACCGGCAGTATGACACCGAGCGCCGTGACATCGTCATCGACGACCACCGCTATTGGTTTTTTGTCCCCAGATCGATCGACCGGTTCATCGACCCGGAAGACCCCTTGCAGGACTTTCCGCTCTGGGCCAAGATCTGGCCGGCCAGCGTTGTGCTGGCCGGGCACCTCCGCCGCCTGCCGGTGGCGCCGGGCCAACGGATACTCGAAATTGGTTCCGGACTCGGGGTGGTCGGCATCATTGCGGCCTGCAGCGGTCACGACGTCACCCTGACAGACGCCAATCCCCACGCGCTCGAATTCGCCCGCGCCAACGCGTACCTCAACGGTTGCACTCAGCTGACGGTCCAGCGTCTCGACTGGCAGGACCCCCAGCCGGAGGGGGAATTCGACACCATCGTCGGCTCCGAAGTCGTTTACAAGGATCAGGATATCGACCGACTCCTGACGTTGTTCGTTAATTGTCTCAAACCCCAAGGACACATCATTTTGGTCGAAGAGATGCGCCGGACTCTCGATCCGTTTTTTCGGCACCTCGATCCCCATTATCGGATCAGTATAAAAAAAAAGGTCCTGCGCGCTGCGGACGAAGAATCCCTGGTTCTGCTGATAAAAATGCATCCGCGCAAATAAGCCTGAGGTAAGCACTCACAGGGCACCGCATCTGCTTTGTTGTCGGGCACGTGAAGTACAAAAGTACGTCTGTGTGCCCGACGTCTTGCATCTGCAGCACCCTGTAAACGCCTACAATGAGGTGGTTTGAAGCGCATCGGACTTTGCACCCCTGTGAACGGTTACAACCTGAGCATTGCTGGTAAAGCCACAGCCGATGCGGTTGACGCCTTTTTGTCCCCAACGTTGCCATTGCAGCATAAACCAGTGACATGACAAAGCGGCATGGTGACGTATCTGTCCCGGTGAGGGCTTTTGTACTATAGATTACGCAAGAAAATTCACTATTGTCCGCAACCCGCCCTCACCTCCGTCGACAGATTTAATAATGGACCCTGACATTGCAACGGGGGTATTTGACATTGGCAGGCCAAGTTAATAAGTTAAATTTAAAGTTTACCGTTATATGGAATCACAAACATCGTTTTGGACCTCCAATGAGATTGTTGCGGTTTGCAACTCTGCTGATAGTCGTTATTATGCTTGCCGCTACCGTCCCGGCTGAAGAGCTCTATACGTGGACGGATTCAAAAGGGGTGACACATATCTCCCGGACCCCCCCGCCAACAAATGCCCGCCACCAAGAGGTGATCGAATACACTCCGCAGACCCCTTCTGAAATAGAAGCCATACGGCAGGAGAAGGAGGCGTTGCAGGACCGTTATAACGAAGAGGCCATTCTGCAAAACGCGCGCGCTGCCCGGCGCGAGGCCGAAGTCGCCCGACAGCGGGCGGCAGAAGTCAGGGACGCAGCCGATGCCGCTGAAAAAAGGGCCGCGGAGTTCAAGAAAAAAGTCGGCAATACCATCCGGCGGCAGCAACTCAACCGCGGGACCACTTTGCGATTGGAGGCAGAGGCCTCTGCCGCTCGCAACGAGGCGCTTAAAGCGGCTCAAAACGCCGACTTGGCCGAAAAAAGGGCTGTTGAAGCCGAAAGGAAAGCCGGAGAGGTTTTAAGCCGGGGCGAGGCCGGTGAGACCGGAATGCAGCCGGCATCGGAACAAGCAGACCGGCAGCCGAACCCTGGCGTGTCTCGGTAGGGCTTACCACTGAAATCCGGGACCAATCCGTTGGGACTGCGCTCGATTTCGAGCGACAAATGCCGGATTTGATCAATTTTCTTCGTTTTAAGCGTGCATCCGCCACGGATCGTGTCCCAGTCCACTCGGCGAAATGGCTCAAATAAGCGCCGGATCTTGGTTCGTCTGCAAGGCGTGGCCACCGGCGAGTATGCGTCTTTGTGTCGGCAGCACTTAACGCAGTCGGCGGGCAAAAGACAAGCAAGATGTGTAATTATTTCTTGCTGGGGCCCATAAAGAAAGGCACCCGATGCAGTTCTACGATTTCAAAGAATTTCTGAGACTCTCCTCGGTCTTGAACTACAACTTGAGCGCTGCATCGTTGAATCGGTATAATGTTCTGCTTTTCATCATCGGCGAAAAAAAACTGGTCCTCGACGAACAAATGGATCGCGAGCACCGGCTGATCGTGATGGAGGCCCTCAGCTATCTTTTTAACGTCTACAACCAAAAAAGACGACGCCTCGGTCCAATGGCGGTTCTGCACCCTCTCAGAGCCGCGGCCCTCTATGCCAGGTCATGCGAGGTTATCAACATCGTTTCTTTGCTGAGTGCGCTCTTTCACGATATTCTCGAAGACGTCGATCCCCTAGAATTCGAAAAACGTCGCTGGCGCGAGCTGGAAGTCCAGCTGTCAACCCTGCTGGAAAAATTGCATTCCGACAATGAGGCGTCCCTCGTTGAGCGACTCCGCTACCTGACCCGTCTCGATAGCGAAACCTACTACCACTACATCGGCCGACTGCTCGAAGAGTCGCGTCAAGCGCCGGATCTTATAGAAGTCAAGCTCGCCGATCGCCTCGACAACACGCTGGACATGCGTATCGACCTTCAAGATCCGATCGACGAGGTCAATTTCTTCGAGACAATTTTTCAGATCCTTTGTGTCAACAACTATTCCGGCTACCGACCGAAAACCGAACACCCACCGTCAGCGGTTTTAAATGGCTCCAAACGTCTGTATCAGCTGTTCAAAAACGCGGTCATTTTATCGCTCATCCGGCAGATGGTCGATATCGAAGGCAACCGCTCGGCGCTGGTCCTCTTCAAGGCCTTGTCGGATGCCAGTCTATTGGAGGCCCAGCGGACCCTGATTCACCTGCTGGGGTACCATCATCGCAATCCGGACACCCTTAGGCCTTTGCTCATGGAAGCAATGGAATACTGTTACAACGGTCGCACGGACCTGGTAACAGAGCCAAACACCCATTGGATGCTGGACGGCCTCTTTTCGACTTATTTCGGTTACACCTCCGGCCGGCTGCGCAATCAGCAGCTCGATCGCCTTTACCAAAACAAGCCCCTGATGATCGAGGCCTCCATTGCCTTCATCGTTATTTTTTTCAGCTTCTTAAACGATCACCGCTACTATGTTAAAGGAATCAGCTCATCGGGCATCACTGCCGGCTGACCGCCTTTAAGATCGGTATCGAGGCTCTTAGGGCTCACGAGAAAACAAATTGGCAACTTTGGGCGATGAAGCGCCCGGTCGACAAGTCGCGAAAACGCAGGAATATCTGGATATTCCGAGTTTTCACAACGCAGCCGGACGGGATGCATCGGCGTCCAAAATATTAAGTTATTTTTGAGTGAGCCCTTAGATTCGTGTTCATCGCTTCATTCCGATTGCCCGCCCCCACAGCCACCGGCCGACGCTGTGCCGTAACACCTGTTTGACAGATTTCAAATGATCGATATATTCTTGCGATGTTACTGTCGCGCATTCAGAAGAAAGCGGCCGCCGCCTTGCGCTGCCGACACAAGTGTTTCCGGAACATAACCAGGATATCCGATGAAAATTTTCAATCGCTTCCAAAAACCGACCCTGCTGAGTTTGTCGAAGAGCTGCGGCTGAGCGGCGAAAATCAGCCCGGTCGGGCTGAACGAAATGCTGAAAAAGCTACCGGCCAATCAAGACCCCAATCTGCTGGTGGGTTACGAAACCAGCGATGACGCCGGGGTCTATCGTCTGACAGACGATATGGCGATTATCACCACCGCTGATTTTATCACACCCCCGGTCAACGATCCCTATGTTTTCGGCCAGATCGCGGCAGCCAATGCCCTCAGCGACGTTTACGCCATGGGCGGACGCCCGATTACCTGCCTGAACCTCGCCGGATTTCCGTCAAAGAAGCTCGGCCTGGATGTCTTGAACCGAATCGTGGCGGGCGGTTTATCCAAAATAACGGAGGCCGGAGCGGTCTTGGCCGGTGGGCACACGACCGAGGACGAAGAGCCGAAATACGGCTTGGCGGTCACCGGCATCGTGCATCCCCTGAAATTCTGGAGCAACTCCGGAGCCCGGCCCGGTGACGTTCTGGTGTTGACCAAATCGCTCGGCAGCGGCGTGCTCTTCAATGCCAACTTGAAAGGCTGGGTGTCGACTGCGGCGCTGACGGAATGCCTGTCGGTCATCACGCAATTGAATCGAACCGCTGCCGAAATCATGCAGGGTTTCGAGATCCATGCCGCTACGGACATCACCGGATTCGGTCTCTCCGGCCATGCCTTCGAAATGGCCCGGGGATCACAGGTGCAACTGAGGCTCTCAATCGGCGCGCTGCCGATCATGAGAGAGGCGCTTGAGATGTACGAAAGGGGAATGACCACCGGAGTGAATCTGCACAACCGCCGATTGGTCGAGAACCACATCCGTTTCGAAGATGAGCTGCCGACATGGCATAGGGAAATCGTCTATGACCCTCAGACCAGCGGTGGTTTGATGGTGGCGGTGCCTGAACAGCAAGGCTGGGAACTCGTGACCACCCTTTTGCAGGCGGGGGTTGCTCCGGCAGCCGTAATCGGCAGGGTCGACCAGCTGGAAGACGACACGTACCTGGTCTTCACCTGACATGGAGTGGATTCTTTTTTTTATTTCTGCTATACGGGCATCGCTCGTCCGATCAAAATTCGGGCTGACAGCCTCAGCTCCTTGCAGCCGGATTGCCGGTGGACTTGTGGTCGCACACCGATGATGAATAAAAAATCAACTCCTCCACAGGCGGTAACAAAAGAAAACCGGCTGCTCGCACCCCTGGTTCGGACTTATGAACGCTTTCTGAAAATCAGGGGCCAGCCGCGAGAAATTGCGCTCGGTTTTGCCCTCGGTCTTTTCGTGGGGATGACGCCCTTTATTGGCTTGCATACGGTCATGGCCATACCGCTCGCCGCGCTGCTCAAATGGAACAAAATCTCTGCAGCTGTTGCGGTGTGGTTTACCAACGCCGCCACCGCACCTTTTATATATAGTATCACCTACGTTGTCGGAGCCCGCATTGCCGGGATAAACCAGGTTTTCAGCTGGAAGAACGTCGAAAGTTTATCGGCCGTATACCGGCTGATCCTGCATACACCGGAAATGATCTGGGCTATGGTCATTGGCGGTGTGATCCTGGGATTTCCGCTGGCCGTTGCCGGTTACTATTTGGCATTCTATGTCGTCGGACGCTACCAGGAAAAAATAAGGATCAAACGCAAGGAATCGAAGAAACTATGGTCGCGCAAGAGGAAAACAGGCAAACGCAAACGGTCGGTGCCGTCGACCGTCAAAGAAGTGCTCTCCACGGGAAACAACAACCCATCTTCCCACCAAGAACCGCCCTGAATATTCTGCTTGAAACGCTATCCGCACCGGAGACGGCATCCACCGTCTAAGGGTCACGGTAAGAAATAATTCCACAAGATTGCGCCGGATTTGGGTTCGTCCACAAGGCACATACAGCGGCGCATATCGAGATACGTGTCGGTGGATGTAACGCAGTAGACGATCCAAAAGACAAGCAAGATGTGGAATTATTTTTTGCTGGGGCCCTTAAGGCCATCGGGATCAGAAATCTGATGTTGGAAACAACCCTGAAGGCGAAGAGCATTAAATGGGTTCGAAACACCAAATTTTAGTTTCCAAACCCCATAAGAATTCAAAAACCCACTGGCCCGACGATAAAAAATCGCTTCCAGCACCTACGACCAGTCCGGCACCAAACGCCCGCCGGGATCCCTGCGGTAGGGCAGCCACAGTAAGCCGAAAATGTCGAGCGTAATGTCGGTGCTCCGGGGGTTCACGCGCACCTCTTCTAAGGGCTCGCTCGCAGGGTCATAGGCGGCATCCAACTTGTCGATGTCGTTCTGCAGGCGTGTCTCAAGATCGGCAATTTTGGTGTTAACGGCCGTCATCGTTTCCTGCGCCCGGGCGACATCCATCTGCTCCTTGCTCAACCGCCCGGCGGACTTCATGGCCGTACCCATCCGGGTCACATTCCCTGAACTGACGGCCTTACGGCCGAGAAACGCCCCCAGGATAGCGGTGCCAAAGGAAATCACGCTCTCAATTTTTTTGGCCTTGGCCTGCTCCTGCTCCCGTGCCAACACTTGTTCGGCCCGCATCCGGCGGTCCTGGAGAACGGCGTACTCTTCTGCGTATTTGCGACGCAAATTTTCGACCGTAAGATCCCTCTGTTCGCGGGCCGCCTGAGCCAGGCGCGCCCGGAAGGCGCCTTCGGTCTCGCCGGGAGAACTGGTCAGTTTATACTTTTTAGACTGATAGATAATCAACGGACGGTTCTGGCGGACCCAGCGCAGCATGTCATTGCACCACTTTTTGTATTCGGCAGCCCGGTTGGCAGCGGCGGGCAGATTGGCAAACACGGCACCGGGCAGAGGCGAACTGGCAATATCCCCGGAGGCTGTCCCTATCTCCAAGGCCTGGTCCCAGTCAACCGGCAGGGGGCCGTCTTCAATGGTAGCCGCCAGGGCAACGGCTTCACTCACATCGATGCCGTAGCGTCGATTGCTGTAGTGGACATCGAGCCAGCCCCCCACCGCCGGAAAATAAGACAGGCCCTGTCCGGCTCCTGAGGCCGGAAGATAAAACACCGCCACTTGCGTCGGTTGAAGGGGTGGCAAAACAGTACCGGATTGCGGCGGCGGCACCGCGACTGGTGCGGGTTGCGCTGCGGCCTGACCTTCCGGAACACCCGCCGGAAGGGCTTTGATCTGCTCTCGGGTCATTGGCCCGGAAAGAAACGACATCGCCCAGCGGGTCTCGAAAACCACCGGTTCGCTATCGTGCACGTTATGAAGCAGGAACACCCGCTTACCGAGACCGGAGAGAATTTCGCCCATACGCTGCCGATCGAACTGCGCCCCGGCTGCCGCACCTTCGAGACCCGCCATAACCCGCTCTTTGTCGTTCTCGGTCTGCAGCCGCCCGATAAACCAGGTCCCGGTGTTGGCGAGGCCCTTGTAGTCGAGATCAACCGGGTTCTGGGTGGACAGCACCACCCCGAGTCCGAAAGCCCGGGCCTGTTTCAATAGGGTCAGCAGCGGCAGCTTGGCCGGCGGATTTTTCACCGGCGGAAAAAACCCGTAAATCTCGTCCATGTAAAGAATCGCCCGGAGACTGGCGGTACCCGGCTGGGTTCGCATCCAGCCAAGGATTTCATTCAGGAGCAACGCGGTGAAGAACATGCGCTCGGAATCCGACAGGTGGCTGATGGAAAAGATCAAGGCCCTGGGTTTACCTGCGGGGGTATGCAACATCTGTCCGATATCCAGCGGGTCTCCGGTCAGCCAGGCTTCAAAGCCGGGGGCCGCCAGCAGGTTGTTCAAGCGCAGGGCCAACTGGAAACGCTCCTTGGAGGGATAAAACGACTCCAGATCCATCACACCGATGCGCTCCAGCGGTGGTTGCTGGATGGATCGGATGAGTCCCGCAAGGTCCAGCCCCCTGCCGGCACTCCAGGCCTGCTCGAAGATGTTGGACATCAGGATGTGCTCTCGGCTGATGATCGTATCCGCGTCGATCCCCATCAGAGTCAAAAGAGCGGTAACCGTAGATTGGATCCGCTCCCGGAAGAGGTCGGCGTCCGATCGCATCTCCGGCGGAGGCGGAGCGAAACTGCGCAGAACATTGACCGGCAAACCGGCACTGCTTCCCGGAGTGTAGACAGCGAAATCGGCGGCTGCGCGCAACCGGGCGATTCGCTCCGGCTCCTGGTCCCATTCCGCCAGTCCCTTGCGCCACATGGTCGCCGTTTTGTCGGCAAACTGGTCGAGACTCCACCCCTGGCGGGCGGCGTCGCCGGGTTGAACCCAGGGCCGGAAGTCTTCGGGACGCAGATCGGGAAAGCCGAGAAGCAGGTTGGGAATATCCCCTTTGGGATCGATGGCGATCACCGGGATATTGTCGATCAGCGCTTCTTCTAACAGCCCGATCCCCAGGCCGGTTTTGCCGCTGCCGGTCATGCCGATGATAACGGCATGTGTCAGAAGGTCTTTGGAATCATAAAGGATCAGTTCATCTCTGCGTTTCCGGGCAGACACGTCAAAGGCTTTTCCCAGGTAGAAAACGCCCAATTTTTCGTAAGCTTTCATCGCAAACCTCCAATAGACAATGGCGCCGCTCAAAGGGCGGACGCCGGCCGCAAGGCAACCCGGTCGGGCACGGGATTGGCGTGCGGCTCACAGCGACCATGCCGCGTCGTCAATTGGACCGACCGATTTCTTGAGAAAAAACATAACTAAAAAAATTGTCCCAGCTCTTGTCCAAGTGCCGTTTGGCATCTTCCAAAGGCCGGCAGCGAATCTTGTCCGCACGAATGGAGATGATTCCCAATCGCTCTAATTTTTTCAGGGCATCGTCGACTTCAAAATTGATGCGACAGTTCCACCTTTCCGCCAGCCACCTTTCCACAGCATGATCCAGTTCCTGGCGACTCAATCCCGCTCCGGCAACGAGCAGGAAGTAGTAAGCCAAAACGGCCTCCTTGAACTCTTCCTCTTCGGCCGCATCGATCATGTGGTGGAAAACCCCCGCATTGTTGTCCAGGTTCCTGAAGTAAAGGCTCTCCGTCAAGGTTTTCATGAATCGTATCTTGCGGTTTTTGAATTTGCCGATCTGCTTGAAGAGGTACCCCGCCAAAGCGCCGAGTCCCAAACCCAGTGCCACCAGATGGTGCTGGTTGATGTCAACGGGGTGCTCACGAAGACCGACCCAGAAAGCGACGAGCGATACAATCAGAATCAGAGACGCCCCCAGCTTGGAAACCATGACAATAATGCCGCTGATGGCCGCAGGCACTCCGATGATGAGTTTGTCGATGGGTTTCATGCGGATTTCGCTGTTGGGAAACAGCATTTCGAGATCGGCCTGGGGAACGTTGCGAAAGAGTTTGATAATGGTGGATCCGGGTTTGAAGAAAAGATGTCTGCGTTTTTGCGCATCAAAATAATTCTGTTCTTTAAACCGGATGTAAACCAGGACCCGGTCGTAATTGACAAAGCGGATGGTCCGCTTTTTTAATCCGAAAAAGCTGACCAGAACTTCTTCCTTGATCTGCTCGCCGCGCCGGAAAAAAAGAATATCTTCAAAATCTGAAAAATCGACCGCCAGCCGGATCTTGAACAGCGATTCCACCGCCATCGACTGCTTCAGACTTTCTTCCGTAATCTGCTCGAAATTGGCCGCATTGAGAAGAACCATCATCTCGCGAACCAGCTCTTTCAATAGGCGCTCACGGTCTGAATCCGGTAGAATAATGATTTGACGGGTGTCGGCGTCAGGATCAAAAGGGGCATAGCAGTCTTTCAACCGTTCCAGAACACGATGAAATTCGAAATGGAAGAACGCTTCGAGAATCCGGCAGAAGTCCCGGAAGGCCGATCCCACTGAATCCGGCAGGCGGCCTTCGGCCAGGCACATTTCGACGACGTCGCTTTTGCGGAATGGAATGAAACGCTGGGGCTGTAATTCATCGGCCATGAAAGAATCCATGTTGTGAGGGCTTTCGCACCGGAAAATCGAGCCGGGTTTCGCCGACGACGACCGTCTGATGAATTTTCTCGCTTTGAGTTAGAACAGAAGTGTAAGGAATACAAGCATAAAAAAGGTTCCGCCTGTATTGACACGCAGCAAAACCGGATTAAATTCAAAAGGCGTTACGGGCATGACCAAAGGCGTTGGGCCGATTTGATCGACAATGAATGCCGGAAATAAAGGTGAGATGGCAATAGGGTGTATATTAAAGGTTTCGGTGACGCTATCGAAAATAAATTCACGGAAATCGGTATCAACCCCGCGTAAATGCTCTCGGACCGCGGGGCCCGGTTGAAGGGCCAACCTGATTAGAAGCTTTATTTTCTGAAGGCGTCGCGGATCTCCTGCAGAAGAACGACTTCTTCACTGGGTTTGGACGGTTCCTCCGAAGCCTGTTCTTCTTTCTTCTTCATGGCATTGATGCCCTTGACCATCATGAAAACCGCCTTTGACGGCAAACTCTTTAAACTCTTTCATTAAGCCCATGGGTTTTCCTCCTTACAGAAATTTGAGAGTAAAAGAACCATTCCATATCTTAAGAGAAAATTTAACGTCATCGTAAGCGTGCCGGTAAGAAAGTCAAGCATTTTAGTGGGATGACGGCTCATTCTACTTTTTACATCTTAAAAAAAAGAGAGAGGTTTTATGGGCACCATTTTGTTAGCCGGCGGGGCCGAGTTTGGTGGAGAAATGGCATCCCCTGATCGTCGAACGCTCGATCTGGCCGGGGGCCTCTCGGCACGTATCAGCATCATCCCTGCAGCGGCGGCACCGGATGACAATCACCGGCGCACCGGTGAAAACGGCGTGCGGTGGTTCCGCAGTCTTGGGGCGACCGCAGTGAGAGCCCTTCCGCTGATCGACCGGGTTTCGGCCGAGGACCCCGATGTGGTCAGAGACCTGCACCAATCGACGTTCATCTATATTCCAGGCGGATTTCCCCGCTACCTGGAGCAAACCCTGACCGGCAGCGCCGGATGGGCAGCTATCATTGAGGCGTACCGGAACGGTGCGGTGGTTGCCGGCGCCAGTGCCGGGGCCATGGTCCTTTGCAGCCATTATTTTGATCCCGTTTCCGGCGAAGTGTTCCAAGGATTGGGGCTGGTACCGAACACCTGCTTCCTGCCCCACCACGACGCATTCGGGCATCAATGGGTCCCGCGCTTGGCGACACTGCTGCCGACGACGGTCACGCTGATCGGCGTTGACGAGGAGACCGCCATCCTGAGCGGCACTGCAAGCGGAAAATGGGAGGTCTCCGGTAAGGGAGAGGCAACGATTTACCACGCCGCCGCCACCGAACGGTATGAAGATGGAGCGGTTTTCTCCTTCCCCGGGTAAAGCGGTTCAGTTCGATTGTAAAAGGAGTAAACTCATGCAGAAACAGATACTGGCAGTACTATCCGTAACAACCTTTTTGCTTTGCGTTGGTCCGGCCCTGGCGGCGCCCAAATCGGAACTGTGGCAACACTGGACGGAAAACGATCCCGCCTCCGTATTGCAGGTAAACCACTCGACCTGGGACCGGCTCCTGAAAGCCTATCTGATCAACGGGTCCGATGGGGTACCCCTTTTTCGTTACAGCCAGGTCTCGGCAGCCGACCGCACGGCCCTCGATCACTACATCCGGCAGTTGACGCAGACAGCGGTGAGCCGACTCAACCGGAACGAACAGAAAGCCTTCTGGGTCAACCTCTACAATGCCTTGACCGTGAAGATCATCCTCGACCACTATCCCGTCAAGAGCATCCGCGACATCGACATTTCGCCGGGGCTTTTCTCCGACGGACCGTGGGGTAAAAAACTGGTCAGCGTAGAGGGTGAAAAAATAAGCCTGGACGACATAGAGCATCGCATTCTGCGCCCGATCTGGAAGGACCCCCGGGTCCATTACGGCGTCAACTGTGCTTCCATTGGCTGTCCGAACCTGCAAGCCGAGGCGTTTACTGCCGAAAACACCGACGAATTGCTCGACAAGGGGGCCCGGGAGTTCGTCAACAGCCCCCGTGGTGCCCGGATCGAAAACGGCAAACTGACGGTCTCGAGCATCTACGTCTGGTTCGAGTCCGATTTCGGTGGCACGAACGCCGGCGTCATTGACCATCTGAAAAAATACGCGCAACCCGATCTGCGGACACAGCTCGAAAAGATCGACCATATTTCAGACAACCAGTACGACTGGAAGTTGAATGAAGCCACCAGCAACTGAGGGCCTTTGGCACCCCTTCCGACCGATGCGTTCGCGGTTGCCGCTCAAGCCCAGGCGATCAAGCCCGGCATATTCTTCAGAGCCCCGTCACCTCCGGGCGTCACCCGAACCTTAAAGTCGCAGCGACCAGCTCGTTCTTTGGGTTGCGAAAATGATCCCGGTGGCCTATGTTGATCGAAAATCGTCTGCCGGTTTGGCAGTTGAGTTTAAACACGGTCGCGGTTGTCGATAATTTAAAAATAGCTTTTTTCACCGTCGAATAAGGGGGTAAACTTGGCAGGTTCCAAATACTGGGCCGACAATTACATCGAGATAAGGAAAAGCATGGTCGAGGCCGTCAGCCTGATCCGGCCGGGTCAGCGTGTGTTCATCGGGTCGGCCTGCGGTGAACCGCAGGCACTGGTCCGGACGCTTTCCGAAGCGGCACCCCGCTCCTCTGGTCTTGAAATCGTGCGCCTGATGAGCATGGAAACCACATCGCTGACGGCCATAGCCAACCGAACCCTGGATCACAGCCTGAGCGTTCGAACCATCTATTTGGGGTCGGCTCGCGAGGGTGAGATCATTACCCGCAACCTGCGGTTCATAACGCCTATGAACATGTCGGATGTTCCCGGGCTGTTCAAGACGCGCAAACTGCCGATCAACGTTGCCCTGATCCAGGTATGCCCCCCGGATGATTTCGGCTGGATGAGCCTCGGCATCTCGGTCGATGTGACCCTGGCGGCAGCCGGTTCGGCAGATTTGGTGATCGCCCAGGTCAACTCGAAAATGCCGCGGGTTCTGGGGCAGAGCTTCATTCACGTCAACGACGTGGACGTCATCGTGGAGCATGATGAAGACCTGCTGGCCGTCCACCCCCGGCCCTCCTCTGAAACGGCAGCCCGCATTGGGCAGCACATTGCCCGGCTCATCGACGATGGCTCCACCCTGCAGATCGGGCTGGATGCCGCATCCCAGGCGACCCTCCAGGCCCTTTCCAACAAGAACGACTTGGGGATCCATTCTCAATATCTGATCGACGACATCATGCACCTCTACGCCAAAGGCGTTATAACGAACCGCAAGAAGGGTTTCAACGAAGGCAAGTTGGTCGCTTCGGCCGCTATCGGATCCCGCAACCTTTACGACTTCATAGACGACAATCCGGCAGTCGATTTTCGCCCGTCGGACTATGTCAACGACCCTTTTGTCATTTCACGCCACAACCGGATGGTGTCGATAAATGTCGCCAAAACCATCGACCTCACCGGTCAGGTGGCGGCCGAGGCCTCTGCCCAGACCTTTTATGCCGGCGTGTCCGGTATCGCGGATTTCGTTAGCGGGGCACGGCGGGCACCAAGCGGCAAGTCGATTTTAATGCTCTTTTCGACCTCGGAGAATGGAAAAACCAGCAACATCGTTCCGGCGCTCGGGGACACGGCGGTGGTGGTGCCCCGCGGCGATGTTCACTATGTGGTGACAGAGTACGGCGTGGTCAACCTGTTCGGCAAGAGCTACCAGGAACGGGTTATTGCCATGATCGAAATTGCCCATCCGGATTTCAGGGAGGAGCTCTTTGAACAGGCCAAGAAATCCGGCATTATCGGATCCGAGCGTTCCCTCGGGGAGGCCGTCAGGGGTGTCTACCCGGTCCGCCTCGAAGAAACCGTTGAAATCGAAGACGAAGAGATCACCATCCGTCCCGCCAAACCCGTGGACGAGCGCCGCATTCAGGAGCATTACTACAACCTCGACAAGGAGGACATTTTTTCCCGTTTTTTCCACGAAAAAACCAGTTTTGCCCGCAAAGAGCTCGAAAGCAAGTCACAGATCGACTATGTAAAAGACCTGACACTGGTAGCGGTGGTCGGGGAGTTCGGTTTCGGTCGGGTGGTGGCCGTGGGCGAGAGCATGCTGCTGGTGGACAACAACATGGCCGAAGTGGCATTTTCGGTAAACAAAAAGTACCAGAACAAGGGCCTCAGCCGCCGCATCATGAGAAAGCTGGCGGATGCCGCGCGGGAAAACGGTATCGCCGGTCTGATCGCCTACACCGCCCCCCATAACCAAGCGATGATACAGCTTTTTAAAACCCTGCCTTACAAAGTCAAAACCTCATACGACGGTGAGGGTGTCTACCTGAAATGCCGGTTCGACGAACTGGCTTAATCCGCAGGCGATGCCATATTGGTTCCCCACGGGAGAGCGGCAGACCCGGGAGCATACCTGACGGTCCAAATCGCCTGACGAAACCCTCTATCGGTCACTTCACCGACGCAAGAACCTCACTGCGCCATTCGTTCAGCATGCCGATGTCGACCACCAGGTCGAGCACCGTATAGCGGTTGCGAATCCAACGCGCATAGGTGTAAGCGAACTGAAGCTCTTCAGCGGTGATTCCGAGACCGTCGATAGTGTACACCGCACCGGCGGCCTGTAGGTGCTGTCGGGACAGCGCGGGTGAAATCACTGCCGCAGAAACCGCTTGTCGAATCTTGTCCCACCGCGAAAGGATCAGTTGCCGTCGTGCCGCCAAGCCGTTTTGGTCGAGAAATTTCGCGCGTGCGTGCGGCATCAACGACGCAGAAATATCCCGGAATACGGATCGCAGTTCGGATTCCATAGCGGCTATGGTAGGAAATTCAGGTTTCAAGTCTTTACGTCGGATCACCTCCGGCTCGAGCGACAGTATCTTCTGGTAGAGCGCCAGCGATATGAGAGTGGTCACTCCGGTCTGCTGACCGTGGAGTGCCGGTGTACGGCCCGTCCAATGCGCCGTCATGTCCCATAGGTGGCTGATGAGGTGTTCTCCTCCGGATGCCGGTGAACTGGAACCGGCCAATACCATGGCAATACCGGAGCGCAAAAGAGCATCGATCAGAACCGAGAGGCCTTCGGGTTTATTGGCTTTAATAATGCCTGCCTGCCGGATGCTGGTTGCGACGGCCTCCTCCGCTACCTCAACCGGTATGCCGCAAAAATAATCCCCCAACAACACATTCGACAGGATCCAGTCGGCCGTCGAGGCATTCTTGGAGAGCAGGTCACCGAAGCCGGCCGCACTCATAAATTGGGGTGCCGAGGCGAGCACCTCCGGATCGGCTATGACGGCCACCGGCGGATGGCACGGTTCCGTAATCTTCACGCCATCGACGGTCAGAGCCGAAATCGCCGATGTATAACCGTTCATGCTGGCGGCCGTGGCCACTGTAATCAATGTTTTTCCGGTCGCGGTGGCGGCAGTTTTGCAAATGTCGTTGATCGTGCCGGACCCGACACCAATAATACCGGCCGTCTTTTCCCTCTCGATTCGTGCCACCAAATCGGCCACTGTCTGCTTGTCGGCATGGACCGGCTGGTTTTTGTGGTCGACGAAGTGCAGCGAAACTGTTCTTCCGGCCGATTCGAGAAGCCGCACCGCCTTCTCTCCCGCCGCCGTCCATGTATTTCCGTCGACCACCAGGATCAGCGGTCCGGTTGACATCCAGCGGTCGACAAACTCCGGCAGGAGGTTCAAGGCGCCGCAACGCAACGATACCTCTCGGGTCGGTACCCGGTGCGTCCTGCCGCAAGGGCAGCCATTAATCTCGAGGCCGAGAAGCTCCTGCAGCGGTTTGCGGGAAAAGTCGTTATCTTGCAAGGGGTTCGGCTCCCTTCGGGTAAACGGCGATTAGATTGAATTTGGGTCCCATGAATTCCCCCCAGCGGCTTTTTCAGAAAAGAAGGGCCTGTCTTTCCGATTTTGCCAGGAGGAAATCGACTGGATAGAAAAGTGAGTAATTACGGGTATACTGGGCAGGCGGGAAAAACGAAAGTCAAAAGATCGCGGCCGGAGCTAATCTTATTCCAATTGCTCTTCGTGCAAGTCCTTGAAAAGCTTCTTAATGGTGTCGTAGTCGAAGGTAAACGTGTCCATCGGATTGATATCGAGCTCGTCGTCGAGATCGATCCGACCGTCTTTCAGGTAATCGTCACAACGGCCTTCAGGGGTTGGTTTTTGTTTACAACCTTTATGGTGGTAGCAGCGCTCACAGATCATTGGAAATCCTCCTGTTTCTGGCGATTGAAGCAATTTATTTTGATCCGACACGTGGCCTGAATAAAGGATCAACCTCTTATCAGCAATTTGTATGCCATTACCCGGAAACTATATATTGTGATTTATTCCAGCATATTATGCTGTATCTCATTTTGCCTCTCGCCCTTGATTGCCCAAAAATGTTACCCGGAGCTGCCAATTTGCGGCAAGGATACTTTTTTCTTTGTCAACCGCAGGACTCCAGATGATCTTTCGATTTTCGGCCGCCGGTTGGTTTCTCAGTTCAACATCCGCCGCAAGTTTTTCCATTTTGATTTTTTCGCGGTCGACGGTGATTATATGCCGATCGAGATTAAGTACCGCCCGCCCGGCGGTTCGTGTTAAATTACTTAAACTGCTCCGAAAGCTCATATCGTTTCCGGTGGTGCTTGCCGGGCGCCTGCCGTCTCACCTTCGTCTGCGAAGGCCGACGGCTGTAAAAGATTATGGGCCACCCCGACCCGACGCACCAGGTCCATGAATGTCTTGGGCAAAGGCACTTTTCGGTCCACCAATAGGATACCGAGTCTTTCCGCCCGCACCAGCACAGGACCGCTGTCGATTCCCTCGAGACTGTCGCATAGAAACTTGATACGCAGAGCGTCGGTCAACGGAATCAGCAGATCCTCCGCTGCAGAAGCCGCAGTGCTCAATTCCGCCTGAATGCGGTCGCGGTTTTCGGCATTAAAATCGGCAAATGCCGGATCGGTATTGGGGGTGCCGAAGAGTTCGTTCACAACCGCACCGCAGAGCCTGTTGATGTACACCGAATCCTTTCCGGGGTATTCTCTCGACAAATTCAATTTAAGACGCTTGAACAACACCGCCTTTATGACCGTAACGGCCTCTCTTAAAACCGGCACCAGCTTGCTTTCAAGTTGCATTGTCGTCCTCATTTTCTCGGCCGCTGGGTGGCAGATGGAGCCTACAGGCTGCAACAAATAAAACGAGCCACCAAAAACCCGGTTAACCGCTGACCTTCCGACGTCACCCCTAAGATTGTTCCTCGACCTTCCGGCTTTCCTTGATTTTCGAGTATCCCGGAATCAGGGTCTTTGTACTGATGACACCCGGTAGTTGCCGGATCTTCTCGTGAACGAATTGTGAGATGATCTCGGCATCCGAGCTGAGCAAGTCACGGCTCAAAAAGATTTTAATCAGAATGTCGACGTCGCCATGAACCGAGTGCACTTCCCGAACCTCTTCCAGTTCGTAGATCTTGTCGACGACTTTGAACTCTTTTTTCGCCTGAACGTTCATCAGAATAAATGCCGTGATCCCCCGTCGCATTTCCGGGTAATCGCAATCCTTCGTTTCCATCATTTTTTTTCTAAACGCCTCCATATCTTCGGGTATCAGTTCGTCAATACCGCTGCCATACCACCGTCGTCGACCCGTTTCCCACTGATGTACCGCAATGTAAGCGTATAGGTCCGCAACGCTTCGACCCGGCAAGGATTCCAACAGTCGGCCGCGCCGGATGATCTTGCAGAGAGGTCGGTAGATGGTCTTGTACCAGTCCTGAGCTGCAGTCTCGAAAGAGGGACTATCGGACCGCTCCTGCTGCAGATAGGCCCTGTGGTCTTCGATCTGCTTGAGAAGGTGGGCATATTGACCGACCTCGGTCAACTGGATATCCCCTTTGAGTTGCGTGCGGTCGAAAAAATCTGCCCGGTCGCGGAAAACAAGGTTCTGCAGGGTAGTTGACGATGGGATGAATTCGATGACATCGGCCAAAATTTCGTCGTGTCCGAACTCTTTGGCCGCCGCTATTCGATGATTACCGTCCATCACATAGTATTCATCCTTGATCTGGTAGAGCCTTACCGGAGGGAGAGGACGGCCTTCTCGCATGGCCTCTTTAATCCGCTCCAGCCGTTCCGAGGGGACGTGCGGTTTCAGTCGAAAACGGTCGTCGAGGTCCTGATAACGCCCAACGCTGCCTACGATCCGATCGATCGGTATGGTTCGAATTCCCCGAACCCGGCTGTCAAAAGCCGCTTCTTTTTTCTGACGATCGTTGAAACTACCGACCTTGTCCTGATTCGGCCGGTGTTTACCGACTCTATCGCGCAGTCGGGCGATCGTCGATTTCAAGCTGAAAATAGCCATATGTGTTAACGACCCGGGTCGATTCTATCAGTGAGATCCGCTCTGAATCATGACCGAAACTGCAGTGGATGTGTCCGTGAATAAAGTATTGCGGGCGCCATCGACGAATCAACCGGCGAAAGACGACAAATCCCCTGTGACAGGGATCTTCGGCATCATGCACGTAACGCGGTGGGGCGTGGGTTAAGACAACGTCAACCCCACCCCGTCGCCACAGCGTGGGCAGCATGCGAAAAACCATGAGTCGCATTTGCCCTTCAGTGTATTGGTGCGGTCCGCCGTTGTACCAGTGCGAGCCTCCCAGCCCCAGAAAGTTAAGGCCCCTCAACCGCACCAGCCTGGCATGGACATCCGTGCATCCCATGGGCGGTTTTCTAGCGTAACGGATATCGTGGTTGCCGCAAACGTAATAGAGTGGTACGTTAAAATAATTGCTTAAAGAAGACAGGTACTCCGGCGGCAGATCGCCGCATGCCAGGACGAGATTGATTCCGGTATGCCGACCGGCATCGACTGCGGGGTACAGCGATGGCTCGACGACATCCGACACGGTCAAAATTTTCATGACGTTTTCGCCGTCGTCAACACAGTTGACTCTCCTGCCAAGCGACGGGCTGCGGTTATGAACACGTTTTTTTCTCCGGCTGCTCCATTAGGTCAAAATCTGATAACCGGCAAGGCGTGAAAAAGGGTAACCCGGAGGAGTTCAATACGCTGTTTAACTCAAGAAACGGTCCCGACTATATCGAACCGCTCCCTTTAAGTAAATATCTACCTACAATCATAAAGTGCAACCCGCAGCCATCCCGTTTAATTCACCGACGTATGAGGAACTGAAGGAATTATGCCGTCCATAGATTTTTTATGCAAAGACTGCGGTCACGCTTTTATCCGGCTGGTGTTTAAAGGAGATGATACCTCGGAGACGGTCTGTCCTCGCTGCGGCAGCGGCAGCATCAAGACACAATCGATATCGGAGAGCCTGTTTGACGGAATAGCCTCCAGCAGCAGCCTCTCAAAGGATGTCAACTGAACGCGCTGAGCCTGCCGCGGCGGTCGCCGCGGGAAAAGGTCGGTTTCGATCGATCAGCAACGATATTTCTTCAGCGCGCCGCAACCAGGTGAAACTTCGACAGCATCGACTCGAACACATCGATATCATTGTCAAAGTAGTACCGCTGCGGAGCGGTGAATCGGAGGCTGTAGTAGTTTTGGCCTTGAATGAAGCCATAATAAGCCGTTTTTAAGGTCAACCCTTTCGGGTCGCTGTATCTGAAGAGCAATCTGAAACCGTCATGATCGTCAATGACGGCTGGTGCATTTTCGATGACGGTAAAATTCGCTACCATCGAATCGGAAGACAAGTCGTCAATAATGATCTGAGCGGCTTCCTGTGGCAGCATGTCCGCAGTTAGACGCTTGCGGGCATTAAGAAAGGGACGCTCCAAGGGGCGCTCTTGAAACAGGACGTACTGAAGATAGGGACCATCACGCGAAATCATCACGTAGGCGCCGGCGTCAAATTTCATCCACCCGCTAGGAACCTCAACACAATAAGTTTCTGAGTGAATCCCACCGTCGACAGCCTTCCAGCTGGCGCAGCCCGCTATCATGACGATAATGGCCAATAGGATGAGTCTGTTTTTCATCTTCCAACTTTTGGTGGATAAAAAAGCGGTCGCACCGGCAGGCTGTACAACTCACTTTTTTTTGTATGCGAACTGTTCCTGCCGCAGATCTCGAGAATGAATCCGCTTGAGGTAGTTCCGGATATAGGTGTTTTCCTGCGCATTTGGTTCCAGAAGCACGCTGGCTTCGAGATACGGCTGCGCCTGTTGGGACTGCCCGGCTTTGTAATACATCAGACCAAGGGCACGATGCGGTTCTGGGTAACCAGCATCCAAGTCGATGGCGCGTTTGTAAAACGATTCGGCCCGATTGGATTCGTCCCTGTCGCGACCCAGTTGACGGTAGATTTCCCCCAGCAGGTAATAGACCCGAGCGTCATCAGAATAAGTCGCCAGAAACCTTTCCGAAGCCTGGCGCGCCTGATCGAAACGCCCGGCTTGAATGTCGAGTGCAATGTTATCCAGAATCACATCTCGTAACATGAATCCAAACCGGTTTTCGCCGTATAACCGAAGCCCACGGGTCGGGTCGATGGAACCCAGGAATTCGCTGCACTTTTCGATACGAGTCTGCAATCTGGGATGCGAGCCAAAAAATAGTGGCTCGTAATACTTCTCCCACGCCATTTCTTCTGCAAGGTGCTCGAAGAGCCGCAGAGCCTCATAAGGGTTGTAACCTGCCCGCATCATGAGCTTCAACCCCTCGCGGTCGGCCTCTAGTTCGGCTTCATGACGATAACCGGACCAGGTGCATTTGACACTCTGCGGCACAAGAGCAGACGAGGCCGTATCTTTATCAGCCAAATCACGCGCGGCAGGGTCGGGCTGATGCTGGAGGCGCCGGATGCCGTTTACCGCATGATGGTTAACGTAATGGGCGATTTCATGGGCCAATAAAGCCGCCAGTTGAGCCTCGTTTTCCAACCGCGCCAGAATGCCGGTATTGACATAGCAAAAGCCGTCGGGGTAGGTGAAGGCATTCAAATGAGGATCCTTGATCACCTTGACTCTGAATCCGCCGCCTTTCTCCGGCACGGTTGCAACCAGTCTCATCGCCACCTGATTCACATAAGCTTCCAGCTTTGAATCTCTGTACAGGGCATCGCTTTGTTCAAGGCGCATCTCATCCGCCCTGGCTGCTTCCATCAATGCCTGGATATCATGTTTGCTGGGTTCTCGGGGAAATTGCTCATCGGCCGCAGCTGCGGTGCCGAGGCAGGTGAGAATCAGCCAGAAGATCCATAGCCATCCGACCGATTTCACAATCGACCCTCCGGAAAATTCGCCAGAACTTTTTTAACGAGGAGGGTGGTTTTGTCCGGGTCCTCGATACCCGCCACTTCCCTGCTACCATTGGCACCATACCACAGAATGGTACCGGTAGCGTCTGCCAGCCCGAGGCTGACGAAACTGCGTGACTTCTGTAACGAGAACCTGTAGAGAACGCGGACGAAAACAAATGCATCTGCACCGTTTTGCTGCAGAAGCGTTTTGAGCGAACCGACCGAATACTCGAACTGGGTTTGTTTTGCAGCGAAAACCTCAGGCCCGAAAGTATGAAGTTGGATCGACTTGTTGACCGCCCGGTATAAACTGAGGACTTCCTGTAATTCGGCTGTACGATGGGTCGGGTCGACCGGATATGTCAGGACGCGAAAATCGCGGGCAGTCAGCTCAGTCATCAGTGCCTGTTGAACGGAAAGACCTGCCGCCTCGCTCCGATCGCTGCGCTGTCTAAGCCGGCCATCGGGAAGTTCCTCGTACACAATGGCCTGTGGCGGTAACAGGCACAATGTTTTGATTGGTTGAATGCGATGATTGAACTCGGGATGGCACCGGTCGGCCGAAGTCGCGCAACCAATCAAGCAGAATAGGAGGACACCTACAATAAAAAATGAACGAAAACGATATCTTTTGAATCGGTTGTGGGATCCTCGACCTTCCAATTAATCACCTGAACATGAATTTGGGGAAATTGAACCCGATCAAATTTAGCAAAAAACAGGCCAAAGTGATTAAAATAAATATTTCATATATTTTCAATTTGTTATATTGGCATCGCGCTTATGGCGTCTCCCGAACGTCAAAAATCGTCATTTTTTATGCCAAAAATTGACCCATCCTGATGAGTATGACGCTGTAGTAGATTTGAGAGGAAAAATATGCCGGACCATGTAGACGATATGTCAATAAGTCGTATATAGCCTTAAAATATTTAAAATAATTGCTCTTGACAAATGCACTCAAATTAATAAAGTTGCATATTATTAAACTTAACTAAATGGTTGCTTGGTTTTTAATCGGTGAATAAGTAACTTGAGAAAATGTGGATGATGAAAAATTGGAACAATGAGGAGGAGAGAGATGAAAAAATTATTGATTATCGGTATGTTGACGGCATTTTTGGCGGGTTGCGGGCATATGGCCCAGGAATCTGAATTCTATGAACACAGCACTATGTACCGTGACTGGGAGCACGCTAAATTCAGCATGTGGGGCTACAAGGAGCCAACGGC
>JARFQH010000368.1 GCA_029287875.1 Desulfobacteraceae bacterium
CCGGCCTTTTTGGAGCGGCCGGCCTTCGCCGATCTCAAGCGGTATCTGGTCGACGATGCAAAGGGAGTGAAATTATATCAGCTGGCCGTCAGACTGGCCGACCTCTTCGATCAGTACCTGGTTTTTCGACCGGAAATGATATTTCAGTGGGAGGCAGGGCAGGGGGGTGACGGCTCCGATAATCTATGGCAGGCCGAACTGTGGCGCGACCTTTCGCACGGCAAGGAGACGGTTCACCGGGCCCGCCTTCATAGAAATCTCTTGCTGCGGCTCGACACGCTTCCGCTCGCAGCCGTCGGTCTGCCGTCCCGCATCTCGGTCTTCGGCATTTCTTACCTGCCGCCCTTTCACCTTCAGGCCCTTGCCGGGCTGGCACGAATCAACCCGGTCTATCTCTTCCTCCTGAACCCCTGCCGGGAATACTGGGCCGATATCCTGAGCCGGCGCGCTATGCACAGACTGACCCGCAAGATCGCCCGGGGTACAGTCGACGCGGATGCGCTGCACATGGAACAGGGACATCCGCTGCTGGCATCCCTGGGCGGTTTGGGAAAAGAATTTCTCGTTTCGATCAGCGCCACCGAGGCGCTCATCGAGGACTGCTTCGTGCCGGTCGATGAACACAGCCTGTTGTCCAGCCTTCAGGCGGACATCTTTTACCTGCGCGATTATTCGGATTCGCGATCGGCGGATCGCATCGGGGTCGAGGAAGCCGGCCCCACCGCGGCCGACGCCTCGATTCAGATTCATGCCTGCCACGGCCCGCTACGCGAAATCGAAGTGCTCCACGATCGCCTGTTGGCCATGTTCGAAGAACACCCGGATCTTCGGCCCCGCGATGTGATCGTGATGGCACCGAACATCGTCGCATACACGCCCTACATTCGGGCCGTTTTCGATACGCAGACCGATGCCAGGCAAACAATCCCCTACAGCATTGCCGACCAAGGTGCGGGAAGCAATAAAGGTGTGCTGCGAAGTTTTTTTTCGCTGCTTGATCTGAAAGGCAGCCGTTTCGAGGCCACACGCATCCTCGGTTTGCTCGAATTGCCGGGCATCAAAGAGCGCTTCGACCTGAGGGCGGCCGATCTGACGTCGATCGCGCGCTGGGTTCGCGACCTGAACATTCGTTGGGGGCGTGATGCCGCAGGGCGGAAGCGGATCGGTTTGCCCGGTTTGGCCGAAAACACCTGGCAAGCCGGCATCGACAGACTGCTGCTGGGCTACGCCATGCCGGGCAGCGACCGCAGAATGTTCGACGGCATCCTGCCCTACGATCATATCGAAGGCGGTGAGGCCCTGGTTCTGGGTCGGTTTGTCACGTTTCTCCAACACCTTTTCGAGTGGTCGGAGCGACTCGAACAGTCCATGCCGCCCGCAGATTGGCGGGATGTCTTTATCGAGTTGCTGGAGCGCTTTATCGCCGTCGACGAGGATGACGAACAGGAAGTGCAGCAACTGCGCCGCAGCCTCGAAAATTTCGGTTGCCTCGAAGAACGGGCCGGTTTTGCGGTGCCGCTCGAACTGGAGGTGGTGCGTACCCATCTCGAAAATACCCTCGAGCGCTCCCACGCCGGCGGTGGATTTATCTCAAGTGGCGTGACTTTCTGCGCAATGCTCCCCATGCGCAGCATTCCATTTGAGGTCGTTTGTCTGATCGGCATGAATACCGCGGCGTTTCCGCGGGAGAACATCCCATTGGGATTTGATCTCATGGCCCGATTTCCAAGACCCGGTGACAGGTCGCGGCGCAGGGACGACAAGTACCTTTTTCTGGAAGCACTGGTATCCGCCGCCCGGGTATTTTATATCAGCTATGTAGGGCAGAGTGTGCAGGACAACAGCGACATCCCCCCCTCGGTGATCGTCAGCGAGCTGATCGATACGATCGAAGACAGCTACGGCATCCCGGCGGTGGACCTGGTGGTCCGGCATCCGTTGCAGGCTTACTCGCCGCGTTACTTTAACGACAGCGATCCGGAGCTTTTCAGCTATTCGTTCGAAAATTTTATGGCTGCCGCCGGTGCCGCCGTTTCAGACGGCCCGCAGCCATTTTTCGAAGTTCCGCTGGCGCCCCCGCCGCTGGAATGGCAAACCCTGCGCTTGGAGCAGTTGTGCCAATTCTACGCTCAGCCGGCCCGCTTTCTGGTCGAGCAGCGCCTCGGCATCCTTCTCAAAGATAAAGATATTCTGCCCCAGGACAAGGAGAATTTCAGTCTCGACCCCCTGAGCAGTTACCGTATCCGTCAGGATTTGATCGAGGCCCGGCTTTCGGGTCATGACGTGGCCGACCATTTCCAGGTCCAGCGGGCCAAAGGAGATCTGCCGCAAGGAAACATCGGCCGGCTGTTCTACGGAGTCCTGGAAAAACAGACCGAGGCCTTTGCTGCGAAACTACTGGAGATCATCGCGGATAAAAATGCCGAAGCGCTTCCCGTCGATCTGACCTTGTCCGGTATTCGCCTGACGGGTACACTCGAGGGGCTGTACCCTCAGGGGCGCATCCAGATGCGTTTCGCACCGCGCAGAGCCAAGGATTACCTCTCGGCCTGGATTTATCATCTCGTCTTGTGTGGATCTATCTTGAACGGCCGCGCTCCTGTGACCACCCTGGTGGGCGCCGACGGTATTGCCCGCATCCGACCGGTTGACCGGCCGGATGCGATTCTGAGTGAAATTCTCGAGACCTTTAAGGAAGGCCTATGCCGGCCGTTGCACTTTTTTCCCGATTTATCGCTGCACTTCCTGAAGTTGACGGTTGAAAGCGGTAAACCGGTGAATGCCGCCATCGATATGGTCCAAAAAAAATGGGTCGG
>JARFQH010000385.1 GCA_029287875.1 Desulfobacteraceae bacterium
TTTTTGGTTCTTTATTTTTGACGTTAGATAACGTTGACTTGTATCTGTGATTTCAATTCCGCTGATTTTCTATGAATAAGTTTTTTCTATTCCACGATTTTTTGTAATTCCAGAAGCATTTATATGTTAAAGCATGCTCAATGTCACCATTGAGTTTGATACGTTGTATATATAAAATTTTTAGAGAAATAATTCGATACAAGTAGATCGACCTTATCACAAAAAGAATTGATAAAGGACAGCACTAAATATTGTGGTTGGCCTTCGTGGTTTCGGAGTTTTTAAAAGTTACGCTTAATAGCAGCTACTGCAATCCGGCACTCTATTATGCTTTGTTGGAGATATTGCAGGCTTCAAAATGTTCAAAGAATCCATGCTCACCATTAGATATCCTTTAATCAGTTTAAAGGGGTGTCCATGGCTGAGCGAAAATACCTTAAAAAATCAAGCTATCCAAAACTTTTAACATCTTGGTCAATTTACACGCACGATAAGTGAAAATCACAGCTTTTCGCCATGACAGCACCTATTTCGCAATGGAATCGATGTGTTCAGTCCATCCACTCAAGCATGTCTTCCAAGCACCTGGTTGGCAGAAAGTCTCACCTTCGCGTCGAAGTGCGAAGACGTGGTCCTTCGGGATTCCGGCTGCGGCATAGGCATCGAAATCAGTAGACGAGTCTCCGTATGCAAACTCTACTTTCCAGCCATGTGCGAGGTAGTCTTGTAATGTTCGTGTCTTGAAGCGAGCATGGTCCTTTTTATCCTCAACCGTTTCTGTGACGTGGACATTACCATCAGGAAAGCCATTTTCCTTCAACCACTTAGGTATATTTGTCTGAAGGATGGTAATACGGGCGCTGAGATAAATGATCTTGTAGCCCTTGTCAGCATAGATATTCACGGCTTTCGCCGCATCCCTGCGTGCTTCCCAAAATTCTAAAGGATGTGGAGTGAGTGTGCCGTCAATATCAAACACAACGGCCTTTGCCTGTTTTTGTGGGGCATTCTGAATATCAGCAGATAATTGCATACAACTACTGCACAGCATAACCATCAAAAAAATAACTATATTACGCATGGGATATCTTTTTCAAAGAATTGGCGGAGGAGGCATAAGGTTGGTGCATATCAAGTAATTATGCATTTCCGGATATCATCAAACTTGTTATCTCATCCGATTAACACGCTGATCTTATCAAAAAACAGATACATTGAGAGTAACTGGTAAAAATCAGACCCATCAAGACGTGTGCCTTCTTGCCAATAGACAACTTTACAGAATTTAAACCAATTATACAGATATCGTTCGGCTATAGTGGTTTCATACCCTTTTTAATTGCCAAATAAACACCAAGAAACAATAAAATTAATCCGATGAGGTGAAGTTGATATTTTGCTATTAGGATCAGACCAGCGAAAGCAAGGGCAGCTCCCAATATTTTGTATTTCATACTCAATTCTTCAGAATTAGAGTTTGTGTTTGCTATAAGCGTAACTAATTGAATTTACATTTAAATTGCATATACGATCTGGATATAATATCCTTACCTCGGGCATTGCCCGAATGTCAAACCCTCATTACAAAAAGGAGTTAAGCCATGAAAGTGTCAAAAGCCGCTGCAATCTGGATCGATTACCACAATACCCACTCAAAAAAAATACCGTTCGATCATATCAATCCGTTATTGAACGATTCTGCCAGGATTTCGGTGATGCCGAAATTGGGCAGGTTACACCGGATGGTGTCCTTTCATTTCTGAACAGTTTCACCAACGGTAACAAACCCTACACAAAGCGCGTTCGCTATTCCCACCTGTCGGCATTTTTCAATTTTTTCCGTAATAACATCGAGCCTGACATGGTTAATCCGTGTGATACGCCCATGATCCGTAAACTGTACCGGGAAAGGGTGGTCTCCAGATGGGAAATCATCGAAAAAGAGACCGTTGACGAGATCATATTCAGAACAGTCAAAGTCCGAAATAGGCTGATTCTTGAATTGATGGCCCGAGGTGGCATGCGGATCGGCGAGGTGTTGAAACTGCGATTAAATGATATTCAGGATCGAAAACTGATCCTTCGAGAACCCAAAAGTGGCAAGGAACATGAAATCGTGTTCATCCCGCAAAAGATAGCTGACAGGCTCCGTGATTATGCGACAAAAAAATGCAATAGTCCTCAAGATCGGATATTCCCGATTTCCTATGAGGCGGCCCGGATGATGGTTTTAAAAGCAGGAAAGCTGTTCGGAATCCATTTGAGGCCGCAGACCTCCGGCGGCATTCGGCAACCTACGCCTCCAGATCCGGGGTACCTATCGAGATTGTGAGTAAGTTAATCCTCCGCCATGCGAACCTTTTGTCGACCACTCAAAGGTATCCGGGAACGATCAGCGATGTAGAGGCGATCAGATGGATTGAGAATCTTTATGGCTAAAACGAAAAAGGGGTGGCTCCCTCTGTGGGCGTCACCCCTGTACTCACAGATATGATTTGGCTACTTCAAGGAACTCCGCTCGATGATAGCTTTGGAACAATAGCATGTACATTTACCTGGGACTGGGTACAGGTTTGTTGGAGTAATCACATGAATCGACTTTAATACGTTCACTACCATATATTGTAGGGTCTATTGTGCTTGGTGTTGGTAAGGTTTAATTGACCAGCACCAACAACATTCATGAATAGGATAATTATCCCTGAGTCGACTATTTCGTTTCGTCCAGCACCTCTCGAACCCTGGCAGCCAGGGTCTGCACTGAAAAGGGTTTCTGGATGAACTGAACACCTTCGTCCAGCACGCCGTGATGAGCGATGACATCGGCCGTGTAGCCGGACATGAACAGGCGCTTGAGCTTCGGATACAGCGACAACAGGTTCTTGGCCAGGTCCCTGCCGTTCATCTCGGGCATGACCACGTCAGTCATGAGCAGGTGGATCTCGCCGGCATGCTCCCGCGCCAGACGAATCGCCTCACCCGACGTGGGGGCAGCCATTACCGTGTAACCCCGGCGTTCCAGTATCTTCGTGGTGATATCCAGGATCATGGGCTCGTCTTCCACCAAAAGGATGGTTTCATGACCGCTTGCGGCCGATTGTGCCGCACCCATATTGGTAGTCCGGCCTGCCTCGGTCGCGTGCAGGGGGAGGTAAATTTTGAAGGTCGTTCCCAGGCCCGGCTCACTGTATGCATCGATGAAACCGTTATTCTGCTTGGCGATGCCATAGACTGTGGCCAGCCCCAGGCCGGTGCCTTTGCCTACCTCCTTGGTGGTGAAGAACGGTTCGAACAGGTGTGAGAGCGTCTCGGCGTCCATGCCGCAGCCATCGTCGCTAACGGCCAGCAGCACATACTTGCCGGGGACAAACCCCACATGCGCGGCGCAGTATGTTTCGTCAAAGGTGACGGTTCCCGTTTCGATGTTGATCTTGCCCGTATCGTGGATCGCATCCCGTGCGTTGACGCACAGATTGGCCAGCAACTGTTCGATCTGGGAGGGGTCCATCCTAACCGGGCCCAGGTCCTTGCCCGGCAGCCATGCCAGGTCGATGTTTTCGCCGATTAGCCGCCGCAGCATCTTGAGTGTGTCTTCTACGATCTCGTTCAGGTCGAGCAACTTGGGCGCCACGGTCTGCTTGCGGGCAAAGGCAAGTAGCTGCCGGGTGAGGTTTACGGACCTCTGGGCTGCTTTTTGGATATCTGTTAGCGTCCCATGGATCGGATCAGTTGGGCTGATCCCCAGCATGCCCAATTCCGTATAGCCAAGGATCGCCCCCAGCATATTGTTGAAGTCGTGGGCCACACCGCCGGCCAGGCGGCCGACCGACTCCATCTTCTGGGCCTGGTTTAATTGTGCTTGGAGTTTCTCCCGCTCTTCATCCACCCGTTTGCGTTCGGTGATGTCATGAATAACGGAATGAAGGAGATCTTTTCCTTTGGCTTCGATTTTGCTGCTGACCACCTCCACATCCCGGATGGATCCATCCACCAGCCTGTGATGGAATTCAAAATGGATTCGTTGGTTGGTCTTGGCCTTTTCCATCTCCTGCTTTATTTCTTCGGGTGAAAGGGTATTGAAGTCCTGAATCCTCATTTGTTGGAGCTGTTCCCGCGTCCCTCCGTAGAATTTTGCTGCCGCATTATTGGCGTTTAAGATGTTTCCGCTATCCGGATCGATGACCAGCTGGACTGTGGCGTGGCATTCGAAAAGGTTCCTGAAAAGTGACTCGCTATCCCGCAGCGCCTCTTGTGCCTGCTTAATTTCGAAATAAGATTTCTCCAATACCCGTACTCGTTTCTCAAGCTCTTCATAGACCGGTTTTTTAGGCATTGTAATTCCCTGTTCCATTACGATCTGGTCGATTTATAGATTCTTGCATTATCCGAAAATACGGCAAGTTTTCACAATAGTAGTGGTATCCTAGAATCGATTTTGATTCACAATTCTGTCAATTACCAGCGATCCGAGAGGGCATACATCAATAACGGTCGCTCAGGTATGGATTTGCATAGCATATCAGCTTGAAGGGAAAATACAAGATGTTGGGGATGGGCTATGGGGTCGGCTCAACTGTGATACATTGAGACTATATTGATCTTATGGAGTTGGTCAATACTTGAGCTTGCAAAGATCTGAAGTGACGGCGATGCCAAGACACCCCCCACATATTGTGGTCAAGTGAAATGTCGCTCAGGTTTGGAATGGCGGTTTAGTTGCAAACTGTAAGGCGCGGCGACCCAAATCGGCAATATCATTTGGAGGAGCGCCTGATAGAAGGTCATTTAGAAAAATTTCAGGAGGATAAAACTCAGCGGCCCTAATCATATCACGGAATACCTGCATTAAGAGCACGTTGCGCGGGCCTTCCCACAACTCATTGACCATAGCATCGCGGAAAATACGTGGAAGCGCACTGAAATCTTCGATAACTCCGTGACCGCCGAAGATACTAATGCCAACCACGTTGGCAATGCCCCGATTCGTAGGACCAACCACATAGCTAATCATTTAACGCTGGGTGCCGGCAAAAAAAAAGTCCTGGGCGGCAAGACGCCTAAAGTAATGGGCGGTGTTCAGAGAAGCAACCTGCTCTACCTGCTTCTCGTTCTCGCCCTCGTTCCGATGGTCTCGATCGTCGGATGGTTCGGAGCTACCATGACCTTTCCGATCGAAAAGAAGTAGATAGGGGGCATATCGACCGAACGATCGAGATGCCCCCTTTGTTGCCTTGACTCAAATTGGATTTATTTTATTCAGCTGCCCGGAACTCGACCCTGCGGTTCTGGGCGCGGCCTTCCTTGGTGTCGTTGGAGGCCACGGGGTTCGCCTCTCCATAGCCTTTGGCGCTGATGGCATTCGGATCGATGCCTTTGCCTTCCAGATAGGCCTCAACCGTCTTGGCGCGTCTCTCCGACAAGCCGAGGTTGTATTCTTCTGTACCGATGCTGTCCGTGTAACCCTGTACTTCCACCTTGATGCCGGGATTTTTCTCGTAGACCACGATCGCTTCATCGAGGATCGGATAGGCGCCGGGTTTGAGGTCGTATTTGTCGAAGTCGAATAAAATATCGCCCTGGTAAGCCCAGCAGCCGTCTGAGTTGACCGAGGCCCCCTTGGGCGTGTTGGGGCACTTGTCCAGATTGTCGAGGATCCCGTCTCCGTCGCTGTCTCCGATGACCGCCACTACGACGGGCGGCTCACCGCCGCAGAATGCCGCACCCACGAAATCGGCCATCCCTTCGCTGGAGTATACGGTATCGGCCGTGGTGGAAAACCCGCACTGCCCGATCCGCGCGATCTCGTCCATCAGCTCTTTGCCGCCCGGGTCGTCCCCGACCAGAACGGTGTAAAAGCAAACATTGTCTCCATATTGCTTTTTCACTTCCTCGGCCGCCTTCGAGGCATCCATTCCCACATTCTTTTTGCCGTCACTCACCAGAATAACGGCGGTCGTTCCGCTCATCGATGCATTATCAACGCCGCCGGCGCTGAAAGCGTTCCCGATCGGCGTGTAACCGCCATAGTTGACCTTGCCTAGGGAGGCCTCGACATCCTCCTTTGAATAGGCCCCGGGACCAAACATCGACCTTGTATCTCTGCTGAAGCCCGCTCCAAAGGTTCTCACGGCGGCGCCCAGATTCATGCCGCCCGGAATGGTCTGGTTCATCCGGCTGACCACTTCCTCGGCGGTCCTGAACTTGGTCTGGTCCTTGTACTTTTCCCCCATCGAGCCCGAGGCATCCAGCAGGACCAGGAAGTTGTCCGTCTTTTGTTCGTAGCAGGTTGATTGAATCGACTGAGGAACGAAAGCCGGTTCCATCTTTTTGGGTTCGGGCTGCATGGAAGCACAACTCATCAACAAACCGACCGAGCCTAGCGCAAAAAGTTTTTTCCATAATTCTTTAACCATCTTGACCTCCTTTTCATGTTTCACAACTGTTTTTCCCGCTGTCTGCAGCAGGTAAGATTGATTTTAACCCCATTGGTACCGTCCACCCCCCAAGAGGCTCGCCAATTGAAACTTAAATTGTCCGTTTCAAGTGGCACTGTACCGATATTGGTATCAAAATCAAGAGAAAATAATGCTGTTTGTGAAAAAGTATATTGGACTTTGGTCCAATATTTTGAATTTAGTTTTGAATCGTTTGTTTCACTCTCACTTGTTCTCGGCCGATCACAACGACCGATTGTACAAAACAGTGCTGTTGTGCTGTAACCTGTTGATCGATCCTCTGCTTTCGTAACCGTTCACAGGGTTGCAAAGTCCGATGCGCTACAAACCACCTAATTGTAAGCGTTTACAGGGTGCTGCAGATGCAAGGCGTCGGATGCGCAGACGTACTTTTGTACTTCAAGTACCCGATAACAAAGCAGATGCGGTGCCCTGTAAATGCTTACCTGCTTTCGCTCTTCCGGCTCATCCCAAGCTCCACCCGAGCATCAGCAAGCCAATGGCGGCCACCCAGCTGCCGGCGACGCGTACCGCGATCCGCATCCACACGATGCGCAGCGACATCACGAAACCCGAAGCAAGCGCGACCACGACAAAGATGGCACTGCCAATCCCCGCAAGCCCGAGTGCTTCGCGCTGCACTGCGGCAATCCCCGTTCCGTTCAGCCATCCGTGCAGCAGCCCGACAGCCACCGCGATCCCCAGGACCACAGCCGGAGAAAGCCGCCGGTCAGCCGCCGTGAGTGCCCCAAGTACCAAGAACGACACGCAGGTCATCGTGCCGGGCAACAGCGCCTGTCCGAACAAATAACCGGCCACGCCGCTGAGGAGCCAGGCGCCGGTCAGCCCGAACAGCGTCCGTCGCCCCGCCGCAGGGCCATTGAGTCCCGCAAGCATTGACATGGCCAGGATGGGAAGGAGGTCGTCCGGGCTCAGCAGCACGTGCGATATGCCGTCGTAGAGCGGGCCGAGCCCGGTCGTGACCAGATGGGCTTCAGCCGGCGACGGTAAGAACGTGGTGGCAACCACGCCGAGCGCCACTCCACAGGACTTCGCTGCAATGGAAACCCTCACCTTCATGCCAACGCACTCCACAGGAAGCCGGCCCCGGCCAGGGACACCACGGCACCGGAGAACCGCAACGCGACCCGCCCCGCCGGCCACTTGTGCACCACGCCAATTGCGACACCGACGCCGTGGAGACAGCCGGTCGCGATGACGAATCCGATGCTGTACAACAATGCGCTCTGCCCGGGGGGCAGCTCCGTGCCGTGGGCGTGGCCGTGAAAAACAGCGAAAAACGCCACGATCACCCCGGCCACGATGAGCGGAGGCTTCGCCTCACGCGCCACCATGAGCCCGAGCAGCACCGCGGAAAGCGCGATCCCGACCTCGACGCCGGGCAGCGGGATCCCGAGGAGACCGAAAAAACCCCCGAATGCCATCATCATGGGGAAGGTTACGGGCAGCAGCCACACGGCGGGTGGGCCCAGCTGCGCACCCCACAGGCCGACCGCGATCATGGCCAGCACGTGATCGAGCCCGGAAATCGGGTGACTCAGTCCGGTCAGGAACCCCTGCGCCTGGCCCTGCTGGACGTGCGCGAAGGCCGGCAAGGCGCTTGCAAAGAGCATCAACAGGGCCAACAATGCCTCGTATGCATGCAGTGATGGAAAATGGAAACGTTTCATCGCAGTCCCCCAAGCAGCAAAACAATGCGTTGAATGGTCCAGTAAGCACCCAGCGACCCCACAGTATAACCGGGCAGCGCCTCGATGAGCCTCGGCCACCGGATTTCCAGGGTGCGGAACGCACGTTCGAGCGCCACGATCATCCCCACGAAGAAGATCTGGCCGATCTCGACCCCCACGTTGAACAGCAGCAGCGCCAGCGGGATCTCCGCCTGCGGCAGACCCATCGTCGTCAACCCGCTGGCGAAGCCGAATCCGTGGAGCAGGCCGAAGGCGAAGGCCACCACCCAGGGGTGCCGGATCGTGAAACTCGTCTGCCCCCGCCATCGGCGCACGATCTCGGGCCCCAGGAACAGGATGCTGAGCGCGATGGCGGCATTCAGCGGGGGCACCGGAGCGCTTGCGTAGCCCAGGGTGGCGATGGCCAGGGTGATGCTGTGCGCCACCGTAAACGATGTGATCGTCTTGAGCAGCATCCAGCGGTCGGCCACGATGAGCAGCAGGCCGAGAACGAAGAGCAGGTGGTCGACGCCGAGCAGGATGTGCTCGATGCCGAGACGCAGATACGCCCCCGACCGCTGCCAGCCCGTCGTCCGGGCGCCGAGCGTCACCGAGGGGTTGACCGGTTTGAGCAGGTGGCTCTCAAGCCGCCCATCGGCATGGTGGACGCGGATGATGACGTCGGTGATCGTCGATTCCAGGCCGTCGATGGCCAGGGTCTTCCCATCAATGCCGTCCCGGCAACGCAGGGTGCCGCGGACCACGACGGCACCGGGCGTGACCTGCTGCCGCCCGGGCGTCGTCAGGCGGCACTCCTGGGGAATGATCGGTGCGATGGTGATCTCGACTTCGCCGCCCGATGGCTTCTTCCAGAGGAAATTGTAGGTGTTCGGGCCGGTCTCGCGCAATTCGAGGAAGCCGGGCCGCAACTCGTGGGCGGCGGCGAGCCGCACACCGGCGACGAGGATCAGCCCAGCGAGAAGCAGGCGCGCCGATGACTTCATTCCGAACCTCCCTGGCCGGCTTTTGTCGCGGCTTCGGCAGTTCCTTGGGCCTCGGCCCGCTGTTTCACCGTTACGCGATAGCTTTGGAGCATTCGCTCGTACATCTTGTTCAGCTCCTTTGTCCGGCGCTCGGCAAGGAACTCCCGTTCGACAATGGGACGGATTTCCCCGAGCTGGGGAAGGTTCCCATCGACCTTTTCGCGGACGAAAACGAGGTGCAGACCATAGGCCGACTCCAGGGGGCCGGTCCACTGTCCCGGCTCTGCTTTCAACAACTCTTGGGCAAATTCCCGGCCAAAGGAACGCGCCACCTCTCGCATCGGCTCGAGCGGCCGTTCGGCCGGCAGCATCGACGCATCCCCGAGCTGTTCGGTCGCTATGTCGGGGCCCTGAGACCGGAGCTGGACCAGCAGTTGCTCGGCTTCAGTGAGAACCGTTGTACCTCTTTTCTCAGGGTTCAGGTACACCTGCCGGTATGAAACTTGCGGTTCGGAGCGGAAGGCGTCGGGATTCTGGTCGAGCCACGCCTGGAGTTCGGTGTCGGTGGGCAGCGTCGCGTTGATGGCGTCTTCCGACAGAAACTCCAGCTTCTGACGAAGCCGCCGCCGGATGATGGTGTCGTCACGGTCGAGTCCCATCGCCATCGCTTCGCGCGCCGCCATCTCCTCGCGCACGGCGTCGTCGATCAGTCCCTTCAATTCCTGATCGGTTGGCGGCCGCAGCCAGGTCCGTGAAAACCTTGCGACGATCGCGTCGACCTGGCCGGGAGTAATGACGATGACGTTCGATCCCGGACCACCACCGCCCCACAAGTGAAACACCAGAAAGATCAGGGCGCCGATGGCGAGGAAATGAACGAGCGGCTCCCGCAGCCAGTGAACGAGTCCCCTTAGCAGTGCACTCATGAATCCCGATTACCTTTCAACCGTTTTCCATTACGTTCACTTCCGCCCCGGCCTCCCATATTCGATAGCGCACTTCAACGCCTTCGGGCACATACACCACGATGGGCAGGCGGCTGTTGTAGCGGATGAAATACGGTTCGCCACCGAGCCTGACAAACCGGTCTACTTTGGGCGCATTTGGATCGACCGCCATAAGCGTGCCGCCCATCGGACCCAGTTTTTTGACCGTGTAGCGTGGATACCCCCAGCCTTTGATCGTCTCCTTTTCGATTTGACCACCGAAAAAGTAAGTGTTCGCTTCGTCAACCGCAACTGTTTTACCGACCATCAGTTCCACCCTGAATACGGATTCATCATCCTGCTTCGGAAGCTGCAGGACATACCTGACCATGCCCTCCCCGGCCGGCGGAAATGCTTTCATGGTGTCCGCCGCCTGAGCGGATATGACTGCAGTCAAAAACGAAAAGGCGACGATTGAGCCTGCCGTAATCATGTTGCCTCCTTGTAACTATCAATGAAGTAAATGATACTGAATGGTGTTTGCGCTTTCGGAGCCTCCGTGGATAGCCATCCATCTGAATGGCTATTTTGGCAGCCTGTTATCGTCCTTTCCTGGCGCACAGCGGTTGAAAAACAAAGTACCGACACTAACCTTTCGGTGAGTACCAGATGGGTGACGTGTAGGCGCGTTCCTGAGTCTTTAGCGGTATTCCCTTGGGCAGATCCAGCTTGAACTTGACCCGATCATAGGCCGTCCACCGTGGGGTCGGAATCTCGATGACCCTGGCATAGTAGAAGGCACGCAGCTTCGGATCGAAGTCCGGGTCGGTCCACACCGCGCCCAGTTCCGAGGCGCCGATGGTGTTGGTCCAGCTCGGGATCGATAGATCGACCGTGTCGCCGACCGGCGGCAGCTTGCCGTCCGTGCCTGGCTTGCGGCCATCCGACCACGCAACCTCGTAGACCTTCTCCTGCGCCTTGCCGTCGGCGTCCAGCCAGCCCTTGATGATTTGGATGCGATCGATGTTCGCTCCCATCGGATCGCGCAGCGCATACACCAGAAAGCTCGGCGCCTTGCCCTTTGGCGCCTGCCTGAGATCACCCCCCATCGGCACTCCCTTGCTGTAACCAATCTGCGCCAGGTCACGCCGCTTGGCGTCGTCCTGGGTGAAATC
>JARFQH010000031.1 GCA_029287875.1 Desulfobacteraceae bacterium
GCGCACAGGGGGACAGCCGTAAGAGCTCCGGGACTTCTGGACCGTCGGAGGGCACCTTCGGATTGGGGATGGTCGCGTTTTTTTCAGGCTTCAGGTAGCCTTCCAAGAGCTGTTCGATGTCGAGGCGATTGAGACCGACGATCTCCTCGGCAAATTTGCTCTGCTGCTCCGCTTCAGCGCCGTGGTACTGGACTCGCAAGGCTGCGACGCGCTCCTGGAGGGCAGATAAAATGTACTGATGAAGGAATTTAGACAAGTGCAGTTTCGATTTCTGACCGAGGGCCGTGAATTTTAGAAATGCGGTCTCATCGATCGGCGGCAGATCGATTTTATAGTCAGCGGCGATCTCCTGCCGGTGCGAGCAATTGAACTCCCGTAAAAGCGCCATGACATAGGTCTGCTGATAAGTCGACACCTCGCGTCCGGCCTCCATCAATTGCATGACGTCATTTTCGGTCAGAAAACACAAAAAGGCTTGCGAGTCGGGAAATCCGCGCGGTACCCAGATGACCTGTACGTATTTGCCACGGAAGCGGGCTGAAAACTCGATACCGATGCGCACATCAATCCCCATTATGGCAGCTGCCTCCAGCAGTTCGGCGGCGAAGCGCGGCTGGATAAAATTGTAGTGAATGACGCGCAGGCGCCGGATGCCTTTGATCCAGGCGTCCATGATCAAATGCGTGGATGATTTGCGCCCCTTGGTGTTCACATCGTGGACGTGATCGTCGAAGGCAATCTGGTTCCATTCCTCCGGCATCTCGAGCAAATGGTAGCGACGCAGCTGCCGACGCACGAACCGCGGCTTGCCCGCAGCCGTTATCCGGAAGTCATGGGCCAGCTCCAGCTGCCGGCGATAGTCGCCATGGGCCCTGACCAGCTCTTTCATGATCTCCAGTAACACCCGGGCCGTGTTCTTGGGCATACTGCCGCCGGCGGTGCCTACAATCTCGTCATGTAGCGAGCGCAGGGCGCTGAGCCGATCGTCCACTCCGCCGATTTCGAGCGAACTGAGGAGGTGGACCACGGCATAGGCGATCCGTAGACCCTTCGACTCGACCATTTCCTTTATGCCACTGGGATGGAAGAAGGGGTAATATGTTTTACGGGTATACTCGAGGGTCCTGTCCCGGTTCAGAACATCGGTGACGATGCTCAGCAGCTCATGATCGCGCTTGTCAAACAGGATCTTGGAAACCCGTTCATTGGTTTTCATCCGAATCAATTTCCGTTGAATACCCTTCCATTTCGTTGGTTTTGAATCATAACAGTATGAAATCAAAATGAAAAAGTAAAGAAAAATGAATTTCCCCGACCCACCTCGTAAAAAACTATTCTTTTTGTTTTTCTCCTGTTTTTTGGTGAGTAAAAAGTCAAGTGTTTGTGTTTTTTGCACGCTTTGTTTATATTACCTGACATTTTGTACCTTTGACGCTCCACCATCCGGCGGCTCGTCCGCGATGAACCCATTCTCGCGTGTTGACACATGAAAGCAGTCAACATTTTTTTTATCGTTTTTTTCGGTCTTTACGGACTCCTGCACCTTTACGGTTTTACCAGACTGAAGCGGGCCCTCGAACCGGGCCCCTGGCCCCTTGCCGGTTTGACGCTTTTCATGATGACGATGGTGCTGGCCCCGCTCCTTGTCCGACTCCTGGAAAGAAACGCCTGGCCGACACCCGCCCGACTTCTGGCACACATCGGCTATGTCTGGATGGGCCTGCTGTTTCTCTTCGTGTCCTGCGCTTTGGTGCTGGACTTTTACCGTGTCCTCATGCTGCTCCTCCAGGGCGTTGTCCGGGTAGACCTGTCACGCTTCATGCCCTCGCCGCGCCTGAGTTTTTTTGCACCGCTGATCCTGGCCCTAACGGTTGCGATATTCGGGTTTTTCCAGGCCTTGAATATCCGCACCGAACGGATCGCAATTCACACGGCCAAGATACCGCGCGACATCGGCCGGGTGAGAATCGTCCAGATTTCGGATGTCCACCTCGGTTTGATCGTCAGGCAGGGCCGGTTGGCAAAAATTTTGGAACGCGTCACTGCCGCCCATCCGGATCTGCTGGTGTCGACCGGTGACCTGGTGGACGGTCAGTTGAACGAACTGGCTGGCCTGGCCGAGCAAATCCGACAGGTTAAAACGCCCCTGGGCAAATATGCCGTCACAGGCAACCACGAGTTTTACGCCGGGATCGGTACCGCTTTGAAATTCACCCAAGATGCCGGATTCACGGTTTTGCGCGGAAGAGGACTGACGGTACCGGGAGTGCTGAACCTCGCCGGAGTAGACGACCCGGCCGGCAACCGTTTCGGCACCGGGCACATGATCTCTGAAAAGGCCCTCTTGACCGATCTCCCCCGGTCCATCTTCACCGTCCTGCTGAAGCACCGCCCCCTGCCCGAAGAAGAGTCTATCGGCCTTTTCGATCTTCAACTGTCGGGACATACCCATAAAGGCCAGATCTTTCCTTTCACCGTCTTGATTGACCTGATGTACCCCAAGTCTGCCGGTTTGATGAAACTCGGTGCCGGGACGCGACTCTATGTAAGTCGGGGATCTGGCACGTGGGGCCCGCCGATCCGTTTTCTCTCGGCACCCGAGGTGACGGTAATCGATCTGATCAGCGCAGAGTAACGAATGGCGATCTCGGCATCAAATGAATAAATGCGTCATCCGGAATGTTTTAGCGTGTCTCCTCAGGAGGTGTTGACCATGGAATACAGAATCGCCCTCATACCGGGCGACGGTATCGGCAGAGAAGTAATCCCCGAAGGCGTTCGGGTGCTCGAGAGGCTGGCCGCCGCATACGGTTTCACCACGAAGTTCACCGCCTTTCCCTATTCTTGCGGCTACTACCTACAGCACGGTGAAATGATGCCTGCCGACGGTCTGGAGCGGCTGAAAGTCTTCGATGCTATTTTGTTGGGTGCAGTGGGCGATCCGATGGTGCCGGACCACGTTTCTCTTTGGGGTTTGCTACTGCCCATTCGAAGAGGTTTCGACCAGTATGTCAACCTCCGGCCGGTCCGTCTGCTGCCGGGCATCGAGAGCCCGCTGGCCGGCCGCCGCCCGGATGAAATTGACTTTGTTGTTGTGCGCGAAAACACCGAGGGCGAGTATTCGGAAATCGGTGGGCGGCTTTTTGCCGGAACCGATCTCGAGGTCGTGGTGCAGGAGAGTGTGTTTACCAGGCGCGGTGTGGACCGCGTCATCGATTTTGCCTTCCAACTGGCCCAGAGCAGACCGGACCAACATCTGACATCGGCCACCAAGTCGAACGGCATCATGCACACCATGCCGTTTTGGGATGAACGCTTCGAGATTATCGGCCGAACGTATCCGGACATCCGGCAGGACAAGTTCCACATCGACATCCTCACCGCCCATTTCGTCCTGCACCCGGACTGGTTCGACGTGGTGGTCGGCAGCAACCTCTTCGGCGATATTCTATCTGACCTGGGGCCGGCAGTGGCCGGCGGCGTTGGCATCGCCCCTTCAGCCAATCTCAATATCGACCGAAAATACCCCTCCATGTTCGAGCCGGTTCACGGTTCGGCTCCCGACATCGCCGGCAAAGGAATTGCAAATCCCATCGCAACGCTCTGGTCGGTGCAGATGATGCTCGACTTTCTGGGCCAGGAACAGGCGGCCGCGGCCCTGATGCAGGCCATCGAATCCGTGACGGCCGGGCGTTTCTTCACCCGCGATTTGGGTGGCACGGCCAAAACGGTCGAGGTCACCGATCGGGTGCTGGAAGAAATAAGCAAAGAGTCCGGGCGCAAATGAACCATCCGTGGTCTCATCCCGGAAGAGTGGGCTTGAATCCCAATAAAATCCGGTTACCCGGCGCAATCTATAGGATTCTTATTTTCACCGAGAATTTCTGTGCCTCCGGACCGGTTATTGACAGCAGACCCATTTATGGACCATTATGGATGGTCACGGAAACAGGGTATCCGACCGCACGGTGACCATCGAAAAAGGATTCGTATTTGTCAGCGCCAAGAATGATCGCGTGTCATGAATGTGACCTGCTGCACCACGTCCGGCCGCTCCCGGTCGGCACGCAGGCCCGATGCACCCGCTGCGGAGCGGTTCTCTACCGCCGCCGGCGCAACAGTCTGGACCGCACGCTGGCACTGAACGTTGCCGGGTTGATCCTTTTCGCCCTGGCCAATTCATTTCCGTTTCTGGCGATGAAATTCGAAGGGCAGTACCAGCAGATCGTCCTGCTGACCGGCATCAGAGAACTTTACCGTCAAGGCCTGCCGGAAATAGCCGTTCTGGTTCTGCTAACGACGATCATCTCGCCCCTGGTGCAGTTGACCGGCCTGTTCTACGTGCTGCTGCCGCTGAAGCTCGACCGTCTGCCTCCGGCCGTCTGGCGGGTCTTCCGGTGGGTGCGGAGTCTGCAACCCTGGAGCATGCTGGAAGTTTTCATGCTCGGAATTCTGGTGGCCCTGGTCAAGCTCGCCAAGATGGCGGATATTATTCCCGGAATTTCGCTCTTCTGCTTCCTCGGTCTCATTTATGTCCTGGCAGCCATCTCGGCTTCGCTGGATCCGCACAGCGTGTGGGAAAAATGGTGGGACCGCCGATGACGCTGTCAACGATTACCGCCAAGAGCACCGCCCTGATCAGCTGCCACAGCTGCCACCTCCTCTGCCGACCCCGCAGCCTGAGCGGCAACCGGCGCATGCAATGCCCGCGTTGCGGCGCAAGTCTGCACCAGCGCATACCCCAAAGCCTCACCCGCACCTGGGCGCTGCTGCTGGCGGCCGCAATCTGCTATGTTCCGGCCAACCTGCTGCCGGCCACACGGGCGGTTTCATTCGGCAAGGTGCAGACTGACACCATCATGAGCGGCGTGATTTACTTCATCGATACCGGCATGTGGCCGATCGCGCTGGTGATTTTCGTTGCCAGCATATGCGTGCCGCTGGTGAAGCTGGTCATCCTCTCCTTTCTGTTGATTTCGGTGCACCGCCGCTCGACCTGGCGTCCCAAGGAGCGTGCCCGTTTTTACCGACTCACCGAGGCGGTCGGACGCTGGTCGATGGTCGATATCTACGTCATCACGATCTCGGTCGCCCTGGTCAGGCTCGGCGCAGTGGCCAGATTTGAAGCTGGTCCGGGGATCGTGTTCTTCGCTGCGGTGGTGGTGCTCACCATGCTGGCTGCCATGAGTTTCGACCCCCGATTGATATGGGATAACAAGGAGTCTCGCAATGACCGAACAGAAAACAGAACCGCCCCCGACTGACACGATTCCCGAGGTGGAAGTCCAGTCGCGGATACGTCAGTTTTCGTTTGTCTGGATCATCCCGCTTGTCGCCGCGCTCATCGGTGTCTGGCTGGTCTACAAAGCCCAGTCGGAAAAAGGCCCGACGATTACCATTACCTTTCAGACGGCCGAGGGATTCGAAGCCGGCATAACCAAAATTAAGTACAAAGATGTGGATCTGGGGCAGATCGAGGAAATCAACCTCAGCCCGGACTTGGGTCACGTGGTCGTAACCGCCAAGCTCGTCCGGCAGGCGGAAGACCTGCTTTCCGAAAACACCCGCTTCTGGGTGGTCCGTGCCCGGATCAACGTCAGCGGGGTTACCGGTCTGCGAACACTATTTTCCGGTGTCTATATCGGCCTCGACCCCGGCAAACCCGGCAAAAAAGCCCGACACTTCACCGGGTTGGAACAGCCGCCGATCGTCACCACCGATTTGCCGGGCCAATATTACCTTCTTCTGGCCAAGCGGCGGGGATCGCTCGATATCGGTTCACCGATTTACTACCGCCAGATCAGAGTGGGGCAGGTTGTCGGCTACCAGTTGGCCGAAGACGGACAAGCAGTGAGTATCAAGATTTTCGTCAACACCCCCTACCATAAGTACGTAACTAAAAACACGCGGTTCTGGAATGCCAGCGGAGTAGACGTTTCGATCGACGCCAAGGGGATAAAGCTCAATACCGAGTCCCTGGTGACCCTGCTGGTCGGCGGCATCGCCTTCGACGTGCCAAGTTACCTCGACTCCGGCGGTCCGGCCGTTGAAGGTCAGGTGTTCAGCCTGTATGACAGTTATACCGCCAGCCAGGAAAAATCGTATCCGGTGAAAAGTTATTTCATACTCTACTTCGACGGGTCGGTGGGTGGTCTCGCCCCGGGCGCGCCGGTCGAATTCAGGGGTATAAGCGTCGGAAAGGTCGTCGACGTCAAGCTGGAGTTCAAACCGGAGAAACGGGATTTCCGCATACCGGTCCTGATCGAAATAGAACCGGAACGTTTCATCAGTGCGGCCGAAATGCCGAAGATGGAAGCAGCGCGTCGCAAGATCCTGGATTCTCTCGTGGAGAAGGGGCTGCGGGGTCAGCTCAAGATCGGCAATCTGATCACCGGTCAACAGGTGGTGTCGCTGAATATCTTTCCCAATGCACCGCGGCGCAGAATCGTCTGGAAAAGCCCTTATCCGGAACTGCCTACCGTGCCGGCGCCCATCGAAGAGATCGGCACCCGCGTGAGCCAGATTCTCAGCAAAATCGACAACCTGCCCTTCGAGCAGATCGGCAAGGACCTGAGTGAAACCCTGCGGAGCACCAAACGCCTGGCCGGCACACCCGAGTTGCAGGAAGCCGCCCGGAACCTGGATGCCATCCTGCAGGAAATGCGGCTATTCGTCAGCGAACTGAGAACCGGCGTCACCCCTGAAATCGCCGCCACCCTGGCGCAGGCACAAAAGGCGATGGCGCAGGTCGAGAGCACTCTGGGTTCCGAGACGCCGCTCCAGGTCAACCTGAACAGCGCCCTGCAGGAACTGACAGCCGCAGCGCGCTCGCTGCGCGCTTTGACCGATTATCTCGAACGTCACCCGGAAGCCCTGATTTACGGAAAAAAGATACCGAAGTAATATCAATCAGACGTTATTTTTCGCCCCGGAGGATGAAGGCTGTCGCTTTCTCGAAGACCCGGTTTTTCTGCGCACCCAAAATGGTCCCGATCGCCGTCTCCACAGCGGCCTGCAGGTCCAACCGGGCGGTATTGAGGATGAGATCGTAAGACTCGACGTCGGTTATGTCTTTGTGGAAGGTGTTCTTGATGAATGTTTTTCGCCTGTTTTCCCTTTTCTTGATCCGCTTTTTGGCCTCCGCGAGGGTGACACCGAATTGAAAAGCGACATTTTTCACCCGGATCTCCTCAGGGGCAATGACGCGGATGGCGAACCGTTTCTCAGGCGGCAGAATGAAATTCGCCCCCCTTCCCACGATCACGGCCCGGCCGATAATCCCTAAGGAATTGACCATCTTCGTGAGGTGCTGAACGTAGTCACCGGAGTAGACATATTGTTCCTGGAGCAGGGACGAGACAAAATCCTGTATCTTGGAAAATCTCTCTTTTTCGATCATGTCCAGCACGTCACTGTTGGTGTCGGCGCTGTGCGCAATCGCATTGAGGATGTTCCTGTGGTAAAGGTCAAAACCCAATCTCTTGGCCAGTGCTTCGGCCACCAGGAAGCCGCCGCTTCCCGGTTCCATGGCAACCGTAACCACCGGTACTGAGGCCTGCTTCGCCTTGTCTTCGTCCGTCAGACCGCTTTCAAAAAAATCCCGCTGGTCTTGTGCGAACTTTTCAACCGTCCTTTTTAGCAAACCCATCTCTGTCCCCTTTTAACTATCTTAAATTTATATTAAAATATTCGCCACAGATTTAAATAAAAGACGTGGTTGGCACTATATTCGCATTTTATCTGCAAGTCAATCTGCAAGCTGAGAAGTGAGGATTTCATAATACGAATTGCGTTGCGCCGGCGTGAATCCGGCCCGGCGAATGATCGTCTTGACGGTTTCGATGGTGGTAGCGCAGTCGTGCCCGGCCGTGCGCAGAACGTTTTCTTCGAGCAACACCCCCCCGAAATCGTCGGCCCCGGCCAAAAGGCCGAGTTGGCCGGCCGGGATGCTCTCGCTGAACCAGGACGACTGGATGTGCGGGAAGTTGTCAAGCACAAGGCGCGCCAGGGCGATGATCCGCACGTAACGGGCCGGATGGGCCTGGACCGCGACCCGGCGGCTCAGCGGCGAGCCCCCGGGCTTGAAGGACCAGGGAATAAAGGCGCTGAATCCGCCGGTCCGATCTTGAAGCGCACGCAGCTGCATCAAGTGCTCCACGATATCCTCGTCTGTTTCGACGTGACCGTACATCATGGTGGCAGTGGTACGAAAACCGATGTGGTGGGCTTTTTCGCAGACAGCGAGCCATTGTGCCGTCGTGGCCTTGGCATTGGCGACCTTTCGGCGGACGCGCTCGGTGAGGATCTCGGCCCCGCCGCCGGGAATGGTCCGGACGCCTTCGGCATAAACGGCCTGCAGGACCTCTTCAACCGGTATCTTCTCGGTCCGGGCCATGAAGACGTACTCGGCCGGGCTGAAGGGGTGAATATGGATGGCCGGGCAGGCCGACCGGATCGCCCTTAGGTAGGTCAGCCAATCGTTGAGACGGATCTCGGGATTATGGCCGCCCTGCAGCAACACCGTGGTCGCCCCCCGGGCATAAGCCTTCTTGACCCGTTCGACCAGCACATCCGGCGCCAGGGTGTAGGCTTCTTGGTCTCCCGGTTCCCGGCAGAAAGCGCAGAATACACAGCGGGTTACACAAATGTTGGTATAATTGGGGTTGGTGTCGATCACAAAGGTCACGACCGGTTGCGGCCACCGCTGCCGGCGGGCGCGGTGGGCCATACCCATCAACTCGCCCAGGGGCATCCGGCCGAGCATTTCCAGAGCCTGGGTCCGCTCGTAGCGGTCGCCGATTCGCTGTTCCGGTCGGTTTGCAGGTTGAAAATCAGACGTCGTGGTCATTTATTGTTCCATCTAACCGGGTATGCGCCGTTTAAACCCGGGGATATCGACCGGCAGAACCGGTGATGGAAGCGGGCAGCCGAGGGTGTCGGCGAAGTGCTTTTCGAACTCGCTCACAAACCTGGCCTGGCCGGCCATATCCGATGGGTCGAGGCTGCGACGGATCACCCGAAAATAGAGCCGAATGTCTTGCTCGGAAAGCCCGAGACGGCGCGCGGCCCCCGGGACGGCGCGCTGCACGAGTTCGTTTTCGCGCGTCCTGAACTCCGCCAACCAGGCCTCCAAAGCCAACCGTGCCTTTGTCGGCGCATCCTTTCTCACCACCCAGCGGGCAAAGACGAATGGCAGACGATGGATTCCATGCCACTCGCCGGCCAGATCGGTTACGAAAGCATCGGCCGACAGCGATGTGTCGGTCTCGTTCAGACGGCGGTTTCGCATCCGCTTGAGGGCGGCATCCCCGATCAAGAGTTCGCCGTTGGCTATTTCGCCCGGCGCAGCCGGCTGCGGCAGGTTGTCGAATCCGTTCCGGTATCCGAGCACGAGGTAGAGCAGCCGCACACTCGAAGCCGACTCTTCCGTCAACCGGATGCGGGTCCCGGCTCCCATTTCGCCCAACGGGCGGTCGGAAAAAAAGAGCACGCTCATGGAGCGCTCGGCCGCGGCAATGCCGAAAGGCCCTAGAAATTCAGTTTCTCCGGCGACCGCCGCCAGTCCCCCCACCGGGACCGCCGCCGCGATCACCCGCTTTTGACAGAGCGCCGTAATGCTCTCCCGCGGCACCAGCGAAACGAATCGGCACCCCGCGGGCGTTCCCAGTTCCCGGTAAGGAGCCATGTTGGTATAGGGAATCATGGCAACCGGCCAGGTCATCTGTGCAGGTCCTCCTGTTGGGGGACGGAGCCCTGCGGCCCGACGGGTTCGGTAGCGCCGGGTGCCGCCGCAAGGTCGACGGCCGGGGCACCCAACGGGCGTTCGTTGAAACAGCCGTCCCGCTCCACGGGTCTGAATCCGGCCGCCGTTATGGTTTCGATCATCCGCTCGCGCGCCAGGCCGACAGGCGTCCGGGCACCGGCCAGATGGGCGATTTT
>JARFQH010000409.1 GCA_029287875.1 Desulfobacteraceae bacterium
AGGTCAGGAACGACAGCACGGCTCCTTACTGGTTTCTGCCTTCGGGCCTCGATCCCAACTACTTTTCTCCGTCAGAAGCGGCCTTCGCCTTCCACACGGGTTCGGAGGATGCCGACCGGCAGCTCGACGAAAAATTTCAGATACTGCACTTCCAAAACCCCGTTCGGCCGGGAACGACGGACGCCGGCTTCGTGCTCGTGAACCTGGACGAAGGTTTCAAGGCCATCGACATCGATCTCATTTCCCGTGAAGACGTCAAGAGCTTTTCATTCATCATCGCCGACCCGGATTTCAAGGCCGACTATAAGATGGTCGACTTCAATACCCTGTATGCGGCCGAAGAAATCATCAACATCGAAAACGACGAAGAGCTGCGCCGGGTGCTCGAAGAGCTCCCCTGCTGCACCACCAACGCGAAAGGGGCCGAATATGGCGATCCCCTTAATCTGGTTCTCATCGGGGAGACAAACGACATGGTGCCGGCCGTTGTTCGCCGCGGCTGGCACGCCACGGAAGTTATCTGGTCGCGGGCCATTTTACGGACGATCAAGTCGTTTATAAAGGGTGAGCGCTACCGGTACTCCCCCATCAGCCCGCTCTATGTTTACGGAAGACGTCAGGATATCGGCTGGCAGAAAGCGCGCAGCACCATCCACGAGCGCAACCACATGCGGTTCTGGTTGAGTCCGATCCGGTATCGCGGTCAAAAAGTGTTCGTCGGGCAGATCAGCCGGGACATCGGTGTGAAATTAACGCTGAAATCGCCGACCATTTTGACCCACGTGATCGATCCGGACGTGGATGAGGCGCGCCGCTACCTTGTCGAAGATCTGGCCTATTCGCAAGCGCTGGCCAGACACGGATATGTAAAGGGTGTCGGGGTTGTCACCAGGGAGGAACCCAAGATGAATCTTATGGGCGATCCCTTTTACACCGACGGATTGCGGGTCGTGCTTTTTTTCGAGCCCCGTCCTTACTCCCTTTCAGAAATAGAATTTCTTGAGTGGGAAATGCCACCGGGTTATTTTACGAAACATGAATAGAGTTTCGATGGTTCACCTCCAATAGGTGAGGGTCAAAACCTATCGAGGAGATTCGAAACGTGAAGGAAAGTAAGTATCTAAAAATAAAGCGATCGTTTATCGTTGGTTTGACGATTTATCTTGCACTGTTCGTGAATGCCTGTGCGACTTTCAAAAAGCCGGATACCATCAACGAGGCTTCCGTCCAGGACCGGGCGCAGACAGAGGAAAGCAACGGGATTAGGGTATCAGCCGCTCTTGTCGGCGATGAGGAGGCCAGGCAAATCTTCGGGATCGACCTGCCCAAAAAAAACATTCAGGCCCTGTGGATTGCGATCGAAAACAACACCGACCGTCGGCTCATCTTGTTGCCGACGGCCATCGACCCTGAATATTATGCGCCGCTGGAAGTCGCCTTTGCCTACCACAAAACGTTTGCCGCCGATGCGAACGCCGCACTCGACGAGCATCTTCTGAGGTTGAATTTTCCCATCCGAAGCCTCATCCTGCCGGGTTCGCAGACGTCCGGGTACATCTTCACAAGCTGGTCGGAGCAGGTAAAGGCCGTCGATATCGACCTGGTGGGCGATGATTTCAGTCAGAATTTTACCTTTTTCGCCCCCAATCCGAATTCGGATCGGGGGCAAGCTATCCTCGAAAGGCTGGATACCATGTATTCGGCCGCCGAGCTGCAGAACATGGACAGCGAGGCCGACCTTCGTCAGGCCCTGGTGCAGCTTCCCTGTTGCGTAACTAAAGATAACGGCGGGCGTTTAGCCGAACCCATCAATGTCGTTATTATTGGCACTATCGATGATTGGATCACTGCTTTTATACGCAGGGGCTACCACTACCAATTGCTGAACCCGCGCTATGCCTTCGGACGTAGCCAGGACATTTCCGTGAAAAAGCTGAGCCGTGGGTACACCAAGGCCCAGGCGCATGCCATCCGGATCTGGCAGACACCGATTCGGTACCAAGACAAGCCGGTCTGGGTAGGTCAAACCAGCACCCGCCTGGGAGGACGTTTTTCAGACAAAGCTCCCTCAGAAGTAACACTCCCATTAGATCCTTACGTGGACGAGTCGCGCCATGACCTCAGTCAGGACCTGGCCTATTCGCAGGCGTTGATTAAAATCGGTTATGTCAAAGGCGCGGAAGATCCCCGGTCGAACGCTGCGGACGCATCGACTGAGAGCACTCACTATATGACCGATGGTCTGCGGGTAGTATTGGTCTTCGGGGATCGTCCGGCTTCCTTGGAAAGTATAGATTTTTTTAACTGGGAGAGACTCGCTGACTACCGCTAAAAGCAGGCAAAGCAGCTGGCACAAAAGGCATGGCCGTATTCGTACAGATTAGGGGCGGGGAGAGGAATATATTTGGAATCGTGAAATGTCCGGTTTTGAAGAAAGGCCAAAATCGTTTGATCAGAATTATCCTTTTTGCGGGAATCATATTGGGTTTTATCGGCTTTCCTTTGGGCCAAAACCAACCGCAGGCGACATCGTTGTCCGGTAAAAAGGAAATCCCCAGGATTACCTTCAAGAACCTCTCTCCACCCTACAAGGACCATGACTATTTCCAGGGCGGTCAGAAATACGGTTTTCGATTCAACGCAACCTCGTTTAATTTAATCAATGCCTGGTGGCTTGCAGAAGCTTCCGCCTTGGTGTATGCGGGTGAAGATTTTGTCAGCTCTCGATTTAGTGCGGCCGGTCTTCCGGAAGTAAAATTTTTTACAAACCAAAGTACACAGTGCTATGTGGCCAGTAATAATAGGTTCGCTATTGTTGCTTTCAGGGGAAGCGAAATCTGGAAAAAAAAAGAAAAGACCGACCTGAACGAAGAGGTATCAGATTTAAAAACGAATATCGATATTCGGCTGACGGATTGGGAGCAAGGCGGTAAGGTGCACCGTGGATTCAAAGAAGCACTGGATGAAATTTGGCCCGATCTTCTGCCTTACATCCGAAAGATCCAGGGCAAGGGGTGTAAGATATGGATTACCGGGCACAGTTTGGGTGGCGCGCTTGCAACGCTTTGTGCCGGACGATATGGCAATGTGCAGGGCGTCTATACATTCGGTTCTCCCAAAGTGGGCGATGAGGCCTTCAAGGATAATTTTGATGTAAAAATGTACCGATTTGTCAACAATTATGACATCGTGTCCCGGGTGCCACCGTGGTATCCTTTCGTCCATGTCGGCGTACTGAAGTTTATCGACGGTGACGGAATCATCCGGGACACGATTCCTGAAAGTGAGCTTCCAACCAATCAGCCTCGCGATGAGGCATATAACCAAGCAAACGCCAGTCAGTCGAAGAAAAATTCGTTCAATGGATTCGTCCCGGCTCCTTTCAGAGATCACGTTCCGTTGCTTTATGCCGTTTATATCTGGAACAACATCATCGAGGGCCGGTAGACCAATTATTTTGAGCTTCAAGCTTGCTTTTAAAACGATTTAATTTGATATCCGACAGCCATCTATGTTCACCGTTACCTCATGCATCGTCCAGTATCGGTATGAAGGCCGAATCCATTCTGACCGCCCTTACAAATTCGTATGATGTGAATGGCAAGCCGCTTTATTCCCCCGCTCGTGTATTTTATAACAGAAAAATCATCTGATGCTCACCTATTTCCTGCGGCAGTGGTATCCGGATCGATTTTTATGATCAAATGCGATCTTGTAAAAATCTAATGATTATAATAAGATTTATAATATCGACGCCCTTTTAACCCCGGAGCACCATCCATGGACGAGACCCGCCGACAAGGCCCTCTACCGGTTGAAACGAAATCAAAAAGTCTGAAAAGCGACATCCTGCGGCACATAGAGTTTACACTCGGCAATGATCCCCATCAGCCGGATAGTTTTTCGTGCTTCCTGGGGCTGGCCTACAGCCTTCGCGACAGGCTCATCCGGCGTTGGATGGAAACCCAGCGCTCCCTCTACGATACCCTGTCGAAGCGGGTCTATTTTTTATCTCTGGAGTTTCTGCCGGGCCGGTTTCTTAAAAATTACCTGATCAGCCTCGACATGCTGGAGGAGGCCCGACGTGTGGTTGGCGACATGGGCTTTGACCTCGATGAACTGGAAGAAGAAGAATGGGACGCCGGCCTGGGAAATGGCGGGCTCGGGCGCTTGGCGTCATGTTACCTCGACTCCATGGCCTGCCGTAACCTGCCCGGATACGGATACGGCATCCGCTATGACTACGGCATATTTCATCAGGTCCTGGAAAACGGGTACCAGCGCGAGCATTGCGACAACTGGATGCGACGTGGCAATCCGTGGGAAATCCAGCGCCTTCCCGTAGAACAGCCGATCCGCTTTTTCGGCCGGTCCGAAACTTACATAGATGGCGGCGGGGAATTGCGCTACCGGTGGGTTGGCGGAGAAGTCGTCATCGCCGTGGCCTGCGACATCCTCATTCCCGGATATGGTGACGACTACGTCACCAACATGCGGTTGTGGGCGGCCAGATCGAGCCGGGAATTCAACCTGACGCACTTCAATCAGGGAGACTATATCGGAGCGGTCGAGGCTAAAGTGCTCGGCGAAACCATTTCCAAGGTCCTCTACCCGAGCGATGAGGCCACAGCCGGCAAAGAACTCCGGCTCAAACAGCAGTATTTCTTTGTTGCCGCCACCCTGCACGATATTCTTCGCCGCTACCGCAAGCAAAGCCAATCCTTCGACGCTTTCCCCGATTTTGTCGCCATCCAGTTGAACGACACCCATCCGGCCATCGCCGTCGCGGAACTCGTGCGACTTCTTGTAGACGGCGAGAAACTTGGCTGGGACGATGCGTGGCGCATCTGTGAGCGCACGTTTGCCTACACCAACCACACGGTCATGCCCGAGGCGTTGGAGAGTTGGCCGGTCGACTTATTGAAGAACCTGCTGCCCCGTCACCTCGAAATTATTGGCGAAATC
>JARFQH010000117.1 GCA_029287875.1 Desulfobacteraceae bacterium
GGTTATTCCGCTCTTTTCTCCCCGCGCCCGGCGCACCGGTGGTTGGCGTGGCGGCGGTCGACTGGGCGACCGGAACACGGTCGGCATCGATATTCTGGAAGAAATCGGCTTCGAACGCGACTCGTATGTCCCCTATAAATTGACCGCCACCCTGCCGACCGGTTACCTCAAACGCCTGGAACTGGCCCGCTGCCTGGCACTCAAGCCGGAGCTGATCATATGTGACGAAGTCTTCTCCGGCCTGAGCATGAGCGAAATCGCCAGCATGGTGCCGTTGATCGAGCGGCTTCAGATGGACGGCATCACCTTGATCATGATCGAACACCGTCTGCGGGAGCTGTTCAAAGTAGCGAACCGGGTGATGGTGCTCAATTTCGGCGAAAAACTGGTCGAAGGGCCCCCCGCAGAGGTCATGGCCGACACGCGGGTCCGGGAGGCCTACTTCGGATCGGAAAGCGTCGAGGAGGTGATGAAACATGCTTGAGGCCTCCGGTCTCATGGTCTTTTACGAGAACATGCTGGCCCTCAACAACGTGAGCCTCCAGTGTGGTGAGAACCGGATCGTCGGGGTCTTTGGCGCCAACAGTGCGGGCAAATCGACGCTCATGTACGCACTTTCCGGTATTATGCTCGACATTCGCAAAAAGGAGGAAATGGCAGGCGGCGAGCGCATCACGATCAGCGGCAGCATCCGCTATAAAGATCAGGAACTGATGGGCATGAAGCCCAGCCGCAGGGCAAAACTGGGAATTATCCTGTGCCCGGAACGCCGGCGCATTTTCAGAGAGAGCAGCGTTCTGGAAAACCTAAAGATCGGCGGATACCTGGCCACCGCCGCCCAGGCAAAAGAAACCTTGGCGTACGTTTTCACGGTTTTCCCGGCCCTGGAAAAACTAAAAAACAGGGTCGGCGGCTTCCTCAGCGGCGGCGAACAGCAGATGCTGGCGATCGGCCGGGCGCTGATGGCCCAGCCGAAAATACTGCTTCTCGACGAGCCTCTGCTAGGCCTCAGTCCCTTGATGCAGGCCATGCTCATGCGCGCCACCCGGGAAATCAGGGATCAGCGCCGGATATCGATCATCGTCACCGAGCAGTACGCCCGTCCGGTTCTTCCGATCATCGACTACGCCTTCATCCTGGAAAACGGCTCTGCGGTTCTGGAGGGCACGCGCGAGGAACTGATGGACAACCCGGATGTCCGCTCGGCCTATTTCGGTGTCTGACCGCAGCGTCGGCCTGACGCCGACGCTGCGGTAATATTGTCGGCGTCGGTTGTCCGTAGAATGGAAAGAAGCAGCAGACCGTGAACACCGATCGGGAAAATTTAACTGAAGAATTGACCTTTACCCGGTTCGACCGGATGAGTGACCGTTATCCGGAAAGGCCCGCGGTTGTCTACCTCGGTGAACGGTTCACTTACCGCCGTCTGCGGACACTGAGCGAGTGCTTCGCCGGTGCGCTGGCCGCCATGGGAGTCGCTAAGGGCGACCGCGTGATGATCTACATTGCCAATTCCATCCAGTGGGTCATCGCCTTTCTCGGCATCCAGAAGATTGGTGCCGTCATCGTCCCGGTGTCACCCATTTATACTTCCCACGAAATCGCCTACATGATCGAAGATGCCGGGGTCGAAACCATCATCTGCATGGACACCAATTTCGGCTATGTGAAAGAAACGGTTGTAGGGACCGGCCTCAAACGGGTGATCGTGACCAACCTGGCCGATCTTCTGCCGCTCTGGAAAAGGGTTCTCGGAGTGCTATTCGACAAGATACCCAGCGGAAAGGTGGTGCGTGACAGCCGGGTGCATTCCTTCCGCTCCTTGTTGAAGCACCCCCAGCTGGAAGGCCGCGTGCCCATCGATCCCGAAAAGGACTTGTCTTACATACTTTACACCGGCGGTACCACCGGATTCCCCAAGGGTGTTCCCGGCACGCATATCGGAATGACCTCCTATGTCAACGATGTCACGGAGGACGTGGCCGGCAACCATATCGACGAAGGCCGGGACACCTATATCGCCGTAAACCCTCTGTTTCACATTATGGCCCTGGGGTTGTACATGGCCGTCGGCTTGAACAAGGGCAACGCCACGATGCTGATGCCGGCTCCTCAAGTGGATGCCATTCTGGCGAACATCCAGCGCTTCCGGGTCCGCTGGTTGCTCGGCGTGCCGGCCCTCTATCGGATGATTCTCGAAAACGACCGGCTCGACTGCTACGACCTCGGCTCGTTGACCTATTGCTATTGCGGCGGGGATGTCCTGCCCGAGGAGGTCAAAGTACGCTGGCACGAACGCTGCGGCGTTCCGATCTACCAGGTTTATGGTTCGACCGAAGTGGGTCACGTCGCCTACAGCAAAATCGGTGAGGAACCCAGCCCGAGAGCCATCGGGTTCCCATTGAAAAGCCGGGAGTGCCTGATCGTCGACCCTGAGACTTTAGAGCCGGTCCCCGAGGGTCAAAAAGGAGAACTCCTGGTCACCTCACCGTATACGCTGAAAGAATACCACAACAAACCGCAGGAAACGCGAGAGACCTTCGTCCTGCTGGATGGAAAAACCTGGTGCCGAATGGGAGACTTCGTCCGGGCGAAACCGACGGGCGAACTGATCTATATCGAACGGTCGGCCGATATCATCAAGCACAAGGGATTCCGGGTGTCGGCATCGGAGGTGGAAGCCGCCCTGCAGGACCACCCTACGGTCATAGGTGCCTGCGTGGTCGGCATTCCGGATGTCAAGGTGGGGGAGCGGATCAAGGCGATCGTGGTTCTCAAGGAAGGCGCCCGGGGTGTGGGTGGAAGCGAATTGACGAAGTGGTGCCGGGAACGGTTGGCGACTTACAAGGTTCCATCTTACATTGAATTCAGGGACATGCTGCCCAAGTCCAAGGTCGGCAAGCTGCTCAGGCGTGAGGTCCGTGACGACGAACGCCGGCGCATCTCGAAAGATAAAAAGGTATTTCCCCAAAAAGGAGCGTGACATGTCAGGAAGTGTTCTAGACGGCAAGCGCCTGCTGGCCGTGGACGATGAACCCGATGTCCTCGACACGCTCGAGGATATTCTGGCGGATTACGAAGATTTGGTGCTCGACCGGGCAACGGACTACGAGACCGGTTTTCACCTGCTGCGGTCCTGGACCTATGACGCCGTTATCCTCGACATCATGGGGGTGCGGGGATTCGATCTGCTCAACGCAGCGGTCCACCTGGGATTCCCTACGGTCATGCTCACCGCCCATGCGTTGTCAGCCGAGAACTTGAAAAAATCGATCGAAATGGGCGCCCGGGCCTATATCCCGAAAGAAAAAATGTTCGAAATCGACGCGTTCCTCGAAGACGTCCTGACGCTGGCGCACCGCTCGAGCCTCAGCAGTATGCTCAACCGACTCGGCACCTTCTTCAGCCGTAAATTCGGCTCCAAGTGGATGGAAGACGAAAAAACATTCTGGGACCGGGTGGCCGGCGGTCTCTACGAACCCGAACCGGTCATCTTGAAGAAAAAATAACCGCTGTTACACGAG
>JARFQH010000124.1 GCA_029287875.1 Desulfobacteraceae bacterium
GTGGGCTCGGAGATGTGTATAAGAGACAGACACTATGGATCCAACGCCCATGAAACCCTTTGGTTACGGCGTCTATCCCAACGTATTTACGGCCCTGGAATTCGAGCGCTTGAGCAACGCCACCGGTCCCACCGGAGGGAAAATCCTGATTCGCGACGAAGACGGGGCGTTGACACGGTCACCCCGGAGTGTGGCCCTTTTGCATTGCATCGGCAGCCGCGACGTCAACTATCACGAATATTGTTCAAGAGTGTGCTGTATGTATGCGTTGAAGTACACGCATTTAATTAAAGAAAAAGTCGGTCATGACACCAAAGTCTACGATTTTTACATCGACATGCGCTGTTTCGGCAAAGGGTACGAGGAATTCTATCGCCGTTGCCAGGAAGAGGGCACGATTTTCATCCGGGGCAAAGTGGCCGAGATCACCGACCAGGCCATGCGGCCCGAAGAGCAGGGTAAATTGATCGCCATTGCTGAAGACACTTTGTTGAGTCGCCGGGTGCGGGTGCCGGTGGACCTGGTGGTTCTGAGCACCGCCATAGAGGCCCGCCACGATGCCGGCGACGTGGGACGCCTTTTTGGGGTCAACCAGGGCGCCGATGGATTTTTCCTGGAGGAGCACCCCAAGCTGGGGCCCCTCAACACGGCCACCGACGGGGTTTTCCTGGCCGGATGCTGTCAAAAGCCGATGGACATTCCGGATACGGTTTCACAGGCGTCGGGCGCGGCCGGCAAAGCCCTGTCCCTGGCAGCGCTCGGTAAGGTCGAGGTGCCGCCCACCATCTCGTGGATCGATCCGGATATCTGCATCGGCTGCCAGGTCTGCATCGGTCTCTGCCCGTATGGTGCGATCGAATTCAACGAGCGCAAGGGAGTGTCCGAAGTGAATCCGGCGGTGTGCAAGGGGTGCGGGAGTTGCTCCGGGTTTTGCCCGAGCGATGCCGCCCGCAGCCGACACTTCAAGAGCGAGCAGATCTTCGCGGAGATCGACGGTATCATGGATGCCATCGCAAAGGTGGGGCGATGAGGGGGATCAGTTAGGTCAGTTTAGTCAGTTTAGTCAGTTAGGTCAGTTGGGCCGGTTAAGCCCGTTTGATCGAGGCCAAACTGCCAATCGAAATAAAGGAGTTAAATATGAGTGATTTCGAGCCAACCATCATCGCTTTCGTGTGTAACTGGTGCACTTACACGGCTGCAGATCTGGCCGGCACGTCACGGCAGGCCTATCCCCAAAACGTCAGGATGATCCGGGTGATGTGCACCGGTATGGTCGACCCGCAGTACATCATCAAGGCGCTGCTGGAGGGGGCCGACGGCGTGCTGGTGAGCGGGTGCCATCCCGGAGATTGTCATTACATCAACGGCAACTTCAAAGCCCGGCGCCGGATCAAACTGCTGAAGGAGATTCTGCCCCGGTTCGGCTTCGAACCCGAACGGCTCAGGCTGACCTGGATCGGTGCCAGCGACGGCATTCAGTTTGCCGAAACCATGCGTGAACTGGTAGCCCAGGTGAAAACGCTCGGGCCGTCCCAGGCAAAACTGAAGATGGTAATTTAATTTTATGCCGCGTTTGGCGGCGCGGCATAAAATTAAATTGAAGAAAAGCAAAAGGAAGAAAAATATGACCGCAACAGCTAAGATAGATGTGAAAGACCGGGACCTTCTGGCGGCTCTACGGCAGGTGTTTGGATCGATTTTGGGGCTCGAGGACATCAAGGCGCTGCTCGTTCCCGGCCGATTGCCCATGAAGCAGATGGTGATGCCGATGCTGATCACGGATCCGGACCGGCTGGACGGCATCGATCCGCTGGCGCCCGCGTTTCCGATGAACGCTGCCAAGGTGGTGTCGAAACTCTCGCGCAAACCGGTTGGTGGAACAATTGTGGTGGTTATGCGACCCTGCGAAATTCGCGCGTTCATCGAACTGGTCAAATTAAAGCAGGGACGTCTGGAGGAGATGGTCATTCTGGGCATCGACTGTCTGGGGGCCTTTCGCAATGCGGACTATCTCAGGCTTGTCGGGGGCGACGGCTCGCTTTCGAGTCTCGATTTCTGCCGCAGTGCGCTGACCGGCAAAACCAAGACGGATGAAGGGATCGATATCGCCCCGGCCTGCCGGGCCTGCGAATATCCGGTGGCCGAGGGCGCCGATGTCGTCATCGGACTGCTGGGTGTGGATGTCGACGACCACCTCTTGCTGCAGTCCCAAAGTGAAAAAGGGAGCGACCTGTTGAGTCGACTGGATTTGCCGTCGGCCCCAACCGAGAAAAACCGCGAACAGGTCATAGCCGACCTTGTGGCCCGGCGTAGCGCCTATCGCGATGAGATGTTCAGCGCGACCGGTCAAGCCGTGCAAGACCTGGAGAGGCTGACCACCTATCTGGCCGGCTGCGTTAATTGCTACAACTGCCGAGTGGCCTGCCCCGTGTGCTACTGCAAGGAGTGCGTCTTCGTCACCGATGTGTTCAACCATGAACCGATCCAGTATCTGCAGTGGGCCCAGCGCAAAGGGCTGATAAAGATGCCGACCGACACGGTTTTTTACCACATCACCCGCCTGGCGCACATGAGTACGGCCTGTGTGGGTTGCGGCCAGTGTTCCAACGCTTGTCCCAACGACATTCCGGTCATGGAACTCTTTCGAACGGTCGCCCAAAGCACGCAGCAGGCATTCGAGTACACGGCAGGCCGCAGTGTCGACGAGAAACCGCCGTTGTCCGAGTTCAGGGAGAACGAATTCAACGAGGTGGTCGGGATTAGATAGAGAGGTTGAGCCGGTTGAGCCCGTTAGGCCCGTTTAGCCGGTGAGTGTCAAACAAACATCAATTCTCGAACAAACTGTCCGGTTTACCGGCGGCAGATTAAGCGAACCTGACAGAGATCACGGGCCCAACGGGCAAACGGGCTAAACCGGCTCAACGGGCTCAACCGGCTAAACGGACCCAACGGGCTTGGAGGTTTTATGCCTAGGAAAATCGGAAACGCTTTGGTCGTCGGTGCCGGCATAAGTGGCATTCGCGCGGCACTCGATCTGGCCGAAACAGGATACGGGGTCACCCTAATCGACCGCGCACCGCATCTGGGCGGGATTCTCAGTCAACTGGACTATCAGTTTCCCACGGATCACTGCGGCATGTGCAAGATGCTGCCTCTGGTCGATCGTGACGCTTCTTCGCAGTACTGCCTCCGCAAGGGATTGTTCCACGAGAACATCGAGATTCTGCTGTCCACTGAACTGATATCCTTTGAGGGCGAAGCCGGCAATTTCGACGTGACGTTGCGCCAGAAACCGAGTTGGGTCGATCCGGCGCTGTGCATCGGGTGCGGCGACTGCGCGTCGGTTTGTCCGGTGGCGGTCCCGGATGCTTTCAACTCCGGGATGGCCAGCCGTAAAGCCATCTACCTGCCGGTGCCCCATGCCATACCGAATCCGTATGTGATCGACTTCAGTGTTTGTAGCCGCTGCGGCGCCTGTGAAAAAGTGTGCCCGACCGGTGCCATCCGGATTTCCGAGCAGGAACGCAAGAAATTCCGAATTCTGGTGGTGGACGATGAACTGATTGTGCGTGACTCCTTGAAGGAGTGGCTCGAAGAAGAGGGTTTTTCCGTCGATATGGCTGAATCCGGGCCTGATGCGCTAAAACGGTTGGCCGAAGGTCCCTATCACCTCATGCTGACCGATATCAAGATGCCCGGCATGGACGGGGTAGAAGTTCTGCAAAAAGCCAAAGAATCCTGTCCCGATCTGTGTGTGGTCATGATGACGGCCTATGCCACGGTCGAAACCGCGGTCGAGGCCATGAAAACCGGCGCCCTCGATTACCTGGTCAAGCCCTTCGACCCCGATAAGCTGATTCCTATGGTCCTGCGCATCTACGAGGACCTGGAGGCCGCCTTGGGCCGCCGGCTGAACGTCGGAGCCCTGGTGCTCTGCGGCGGGACTTCTTATTACGATCCGTCCCAAGGTAAAAACACCTTCGGCTACGGCATCCTGCCGGGGGTCGTCACCAGTCTGGAGTTCGAAAGGATCTTCAGCGGCACCGGTCCCAGCGGCGGTCGCCTGGTGCGACCCGGGGATGAGAGGCCGGTTCGGAAGGTGGCTTGGGTGCAATGTGTCGGCTCGCGGGATCTGCAGTCCGATGCCGATTTCTGCTCGAATGTCTGCTGCATGGTCGCCATCAAGGAAGCCGTGGTGGCGAGGGAAAAAACCGGCGGCGCCCTCGAAACAACCATTTTTTACATGGATATGCGCACCTTTGGAAAACCGTTCCAGCGCTATCGCGACCGGGCGGAGACCCAAGGCGGTGTTCGCTTCGAAAGGGGACGCGTTCATTCGGTGATGCACGACGACAGCAGCGGCGATCTGATCATTCGATATGTCGACACCG
>JARFQH010000137.1 GCA_029287875.1 Desulfobacteraceae bacterium
CCCCCAAAGGCCAAGCCCACCGGTAAAAAGGTTGCCGTGGTAGGTTCCGGCCCCTCCGGTTTGACCGTTGCCGGCGATTTGATTGTCAAGGGCCATGATGTCACCGTGATGGAGGCGTTTCATAAATCAGGCGGTGTGCTGGTGTATGGAATTCCGGAATTCCGACTCCCCAAAGCCATTGTCGCCCAGGAGGTCAACTTTCTGGAGCGACTGGGCGTTAACGTCGAGTGCAATGCCGTGGTGGGAAGAACCGTAACCCTGGATGAGCTTTTCGAAGAAGGATACGAGGCCATTTATGTCGGTGTCGGCGCCGGTTTGCCGCGGTTTATGAATATTCCGGGTGAAAATTTTATTGGAATTCTTTCCGCCAACGAATATCTGACCCGGGCCAATCTGATGAAAGCCTATTTGTATCCGGAGGTGGACACCCCGATCCCGCGGGCCAAAAATGTCGTCGTGCTGGGGGCCGGTAATGTGGCCATGGATTCCGCCCGGACCGCGATGCGTTTGGGTGCGGAAAAGGTCAGAATCGTATACCGCCGTTCCAGACAGGAGATGCCGGCCAGGATTGCGGAAATCCACCATGCTGAAGAAGAAGGCATCGAGTTTTTCCTGTTGACCAATCCCACCCGATATCTCGGCAACGAAAAGGGCCGATTGACCGGCATGGAATGTTTGAAGATGGAACTGGGCGAGCCCGACCAATCGGGACGTCGCCGGCCGGTTCCCATCAAAGGGTCGGAGTTTGAACTGGAATGTGACATGTGCGTTGTGGCGGTGGGTTCCGGTGCCAATCCCCTGTTGACGGAGTCGACGCCGGATCTGAAGTTGAACAGATGGGGGTACATCGACGCGGACCCCGAGACCGGTAAGACGTTTAAAAAAGGGGTTTGGGCCGGGGGCGACATTGTAACCGGTGCGGCCACGGTAATTTTGGCCATGGGGGCCGGCCGCAAGGCTTCCGATTCGATCCATGAATATTTGATGCGGGGGTGGTAGATAGAAAAGGGCATGGGGCATAGGGCGCAGGGCATAAGGCAAAAGGCAGAGAGCATAGCGCATGGGACATAAGGTAGGGGAAATAAGAATTCGGAAGTTGAACCCAGACCCACTATCATGCTGTAGGGCGGGACGATGGCGCGGCGAGGATGCGGCCTCCGGTCCGTAGGGATCATAGGAGCCTACGCCCCGGAGGGAAGTCGGAAACAGAAGACAGACGTTAACGTCAATGGCGCCTCACTATTGATGAACTCGTAAAAAGTCAGAATTTCGATATTTGTTCATTGTAACCCACTGAAATTACAATCCCTTAGATTTTATATTTGTGTTTTTTGTGCCTTTTTGCGGCTATATCACTATTCCCGGTCTAGTATTTTCCTTATCTTGTGAGACAGGTGCGTCAGGTTAAAGGGTTTCTGAATAAATCCACTGTAGCCGTCGTTTAGAATTGCCTGGGCCTTGCCGTTAATACTGTATCCACTGGAAAGCAGCGTTTTTATCGACGGATTGATCTCTTTTAACAGGCTATAGGTTTCCCCACCGCTCATATCCGGCATTATCATGTCCAGGATAACCATATCAATTTTATTCTGATCTCTTTGGTAGATTTCCAGGGCTTTCTTCCCGTTCGACGCTGTGATAACCTGATATCCCACTTTTTCTATCAGCTCTTTGCCGATCTTAAGTATCATTTCTTCATCATCCGCCAATAATATGACCCCGGAGCCCCTCAGGAGCTCTTTGTCTTGTTTTTGCTGCCGGCTGACCGGTTTTTCTGTAACCGGAAGGTAGATGCTAAAGGTCGTCCCTTCGCCCTGTTCACTGTAGACACGGATAATGCCGCCGTGATTGTTTATTATTCCATAGGCCGAAGCCAGTCCAAGTCCGGTCCCCCTGCCCTTGTCTTTGGTGGTAAAAAAAGGATCGAATATCCGTTGCTGCTAATGGATTTAAGTCCGTGGGCTCGACTTCATATTTGCCGCCTCTGGCAAATCCCAGCAACTGCTTGGTCAGCTCGGAACCATTGTTAACATATTTTTCAATGTTATTCAGCCGTTCAAAGTGAGGATGGCTGTCATCGATCTCCGACAATAATAAAGAGGCACTTCCCTTAATTTCTTTGCGGGATCGACCGAAAGAAGTTTCAAATTTCCGATTTACGAATCGATAGCATAAATCATTTGCACCTACATAGGCGACATGACCGGGCAGATGGTCGGTCAATACGCGAAGTTGATGCTCTCTTTCAGGCAGATATCGTTGATCACTTTCCATATTATCCCCGACGACTGCGGATGAACGGCTATTTGGTTTCCCGGTCATTAGAGATTTCTCATGCTGAAAACGGCATACAGAAACGTTGTTAGCGTGGCTTGAGGATTTTTAAGAGAGTTGGAATGTTCAATTGTGCCGACCGTTCTGTTTAACGTTGTCTTTGGGAAGAATTGAATTTGCTAGTGAGAAATGATTCAACATAATGAAATTATAGTAAAAAATAGCTTTTTGGTCAACCGAAATGATCAATAACGCTGGGAAGTACTAACCTTCATCAAGGTGATGTTGACCACGGCACCGCCTTCGTGTATTTTCCGGGTGGTTGTATCATTAAATTTATATCTCACACATTGAAAAGATATGGGACACGGGAGCAATATGGCAAAAACCAGAGACTACAAATATGAACTTGACACACCCTGTCTCACCATCGATATCGATATCCTTGAGAAAAACATAGCGATCATGCAGGCCGCTGCCGATGCCGCCGGCAAGAATCTCAGACCGCATGCCAAAACCCATAAGTGCTCCCAACTGGCAAAAAAACAACTCGAGGCCGGCGCGATCGGTGTGTGTGCGGCAAAGGTTTCTGAAGCTGAAGTTCTGGCAGATGCGGGCGTACAGGGAATTCTTATTACAGGACCGGTGGTAACCGCTCAAAAGATAGAGCGTCTGGCAACCATCCTAAAAAAGGATTCGACGATCAGGGTGGTTGTCGATCATCCCGAAAATGTCCACCGGCTCGATGACGCCATGCGGGGCCGGCGCCTTTCGCTGGACGTATTGCTCGATACCGATGTGGGGCTGGGGCGCACCGGGGTGCTGCCGGAATCAGCGCTCGAATTGAGAGACCACATCACCCATGCCAGCAGCCTACGGCTGAAAGGGGTTCAGGCCTATGCCGGTTTTGTACAACATATACCATCATACCCGGAGCGGAAAAAAGCCTCGCTGGAATGCATGCAACGGGCGGCCGCTCTATTTCGAAATTTGAAAGAAAAAGAGCGGACCTGCACGATCTTCAGCGGCGCCGGGACGGGGACTTATGATATCGACATTCAAATTCCCGAGCTCACGGAACTGCAGGTCGGATCCTATGCCGTGATGGATGCCGAATATTTGAATATCGGTGTCAAAGATGATCCGGCTCGATTCGTGGATTTCCAGCCGGCCCTGACCCTGCTGACCACCGTCGCCAGTGTCAACCACCCGGAATTTGTTACCGTGGATGCCGGCCTCAAATCTCTGTATCGGCATGGGGGCAGCCCATTCGTCACTACCCCGGGATTTACTGATTTGAGATACGAATGGTTTGGCGACGAATACGGCAAACTCATCTGCAAAGACGGCGGCGACCTCCCGCCGCTGGGTACAGTGCTGGAGCTCGTGACCTCCCACTGCGACCCGACGATTAACCTATTTGATTGTTTTTATATAACCCGAGGGGAAAAGGTTGTTGACCGGTGGCCCATCGATCTGAGAGGCAAAAGTCAATGATCGTGTTTGCATCCCCATATTAAATGGTTCTGTAGCTGTCGATTGCTAACCTGCACAGTTACCGGCTTTTCCTGAATTTTTTGATTAAATTTACATATCTTCTAAACGGAACCCCTATCGGCTAGCTTTCGGAGTAGGATGAAACAATGAATAGACAGCCGGGATCAGTACCAACGTAATCAGGGTTGATCCGGTCAGACCCCCAACAACCGCTCGTGCCAGCGGGGCCTGGGCGTCAGCGCCTTCACCGATGCCCAGAGCCAGGGGCAGCAGGCCGAGGATGGTTGTCAAGGTCGTCATCAGAATCGGCCGCAATCTGCGGCGGCCGGCCTCGGTCACGGCATCGCGGACATGTATCCCGTCGCCAATCAAACGGCCGGCCTGGTCCACCAGGAGAATTGCGTTGTTGACCACGATCCCCCCCAGCATGATACAGCCGATGTACGACTGCACATTCAGCGTCGTTTGCGTAATAAACAACGTCACCAAGACCCCGACTGCCGCCAGCGGGACGGAAAACATGACAATCAGTGGATCCCGTAACGATTCATATTGACAGGCCAGCACCATATATACGAGAACCAGCGCCAGCACGAGTGAGATGGCCAGTTCTCGGGAGGCCTTTTGCTGTTCTTCGAAATTGCCGGCAACCATCAGGTCATAACCGACGGGGCGCGGAATTTGATCCAACAATACCTGCACCTCAGAGGCCACGGATCCTAGGTCGCGTCCCGCAACGTTGGCGCTGACCGTGACCCTTCGCTGCTGATCTTTGCGGTCGATCAGAATCGGACCGCGGCTGGCTTCGGTGATGACGAGATTGCGCAGCACCACCTTGTCACCGGATGCCGTTGTCAGCGTAAGGTTGAGAATTTCGTTCAAGGAGCGCTTCTCGGCATCCTTGAGTTGAACCAATATGCGATAAGAATTGCCGCCGGCACGGTATTCACCGGCTTTGGAGCCGGCCACTGCGGTTTGCAGCAGCTGGGTAACATTGCGAACACTCAGGCCAAGATCGGCGACCTTGTCGCGGTTCACGCGGATTTCCTCCTGGGGAATGCCGGCTTCGAGACTTGTCTGAACATCGGTGATGCCCGGCACCTCCACAATCAGCTTCGCAGCGCTTGCGGCCAGAGCGTCGAGCGTGGCCAGCTCGTAGCCGCGGATCTCGATGGTCAGTCCCTCGTCACCGCCCAGGAGCCGATCCAGTAAAAACTGACCCTGTGGGGCCCGGGTGCGGATCTCCATGCCGGGGACCCTGCCGTCCAAACGGCGCCGCAAATCTTTGGCGATTTCCACATTAGAGCGGTCGCGTTGGCCGGCCGGCAGCAACGACATGCGAATCTCGCCTTCTGAGCCCGCATCAGCCCGCCAGCCGGAGGCGCCGACGCTGACCACCGACGCCACTGCCTCGGGCACGGCCGGTTGAATGATCTGCTCCATTATTTGGGTCTGCCGATCGACCAGATCGAGTCTGGTACCGATTTCCATCTTGCCGTTGATGCGAACCTCGCCCTCATCACTGGGTGGCAGAAATTCACTGCCGATCAGGGGCAAGAGCAGCAGACTTACACCGAGCACGGCCACTGACGCAATGACGGTGATCAGGCGGTGAGCCAAAACCCAACGCAACAAATCCAGGTATACGTTTTCGAGGCCCGTAAAGACGGAATTGGCGGCGGCAGCCCAGCGGATCCTACGAGATACCGTCGCCTCGAGGGCCTGTTGGCCTGACGTCAGGAGCCTGGATGCCAGCATCGGCACCAGACTCAACGCCACCGTCAGCGAACAAATCAGTGCAAAAATGATCACGTATGCCAACTCCTTAAAAAGGATGCCCGAGACACCACGCACGAAAATCAACGGCAGAAAAATTACCAGCGTGGTGATGGTGCTGGCGATGATTGCCGGTCCGACCTCCCGGGCACCCTCCACCGATGCTTTCTCCGGCATTTCGCCGATCTCATTTCGGCGGCGGAAGATGTTTTCCAGCACGACGATGGAGCTGTCGACCATCATACCAACCCCTAGGGCCAGTCCGCCCAGAGTCATCAGATTGAGCGTGAATCCCCCGAAGAAAATTAAGGCAAAAGTTGCCACAATCGAGATCGGAATCGACAGGGAAATTACCAGCGTGCTCCTGATGCTGCGCAGGAAGAACAGCAGCACCACGATGGCCAGTCCACCTCCGTAAAGGACCGAGCGGGCGACGTTGGCGATGGACCGCTCGATGAGGTTGCCCTGGTTGATGACCGGAACCACCTTAATCTGAGGATAAGCCTGGTTGATCGCCTCGATTTCAGCCAGGATACGTTTGGACACTTCAACGGTATTGGCATTGGCCTGCTTGCGAATTGCCACGCGCAGTCCGCGGCCACCGTTGACACGCACGATGCGCGTCAGCTTCTCGTAGGTGTCTTTGACCTCGGCGATTTGTCCCAGGGTTATGGCGGCGCCGTCACGCCGGTCGATGACCGTGTCTCGAATCTGATCGAGGTTGACAAACTCGGACGGTGCGCGCAGCGTGACCTCGTAACGGCCCTGTTCGATCTTGCCCGTCGGAAGATCGAGGTTGGCGTCGCGAATGGCCTCGAGCACCCGGTCCAGCGGCAGACCCACGGCCTTGATCCGGTCGGGATCCAGTTCGATCCGGACCTCGCGGTTGAAGCCTCCCCAAATATCAACCTGGGCAACCCCCGGAATGCGGGCAAAGCGGTAACGAATCTGGACTTCAATCAGTTCCGTAAGCTCTACAGGATCAAGATTGCTGGATATGCCCAACAAGACGACCGGAAAGCTGGCGATATCGAATTTTCGAATGCGGGGCCGGACGATATCATCCGGCAGTTCGTTGATCTCGTCTTCGAGTTTGCCCTGGACATCAATCGCCGCCGTGTCGATTTCCGTGCCCCACACGAAGCTGACGCGGACCCTGCTGCGGCCCTCCGAGGATGATGAGGTGATTTCCTCCACCCCGGGAACCGTGGCCACAATCTCTTCGATGATCTGGGTTACCAGCCGCTCCATAACCTCGGGACTGGCCCCCTCGTAATCCGTCCGGATGCTGAGCGTCGGCAGTTCGATGTTGGGCAGCATGTCGATCTGCAGCCGGCTGAGAGAGACGGCGCCGAGGATGACCACGATCAGAGTTACCATGGTCGTGAAAATCGGGCGCTTGACGCTAAAACTCGGGAGGTTCATGGGGTATTCACCTTTTTTTGGCTGCCGGCAGTTTTGTCCTGTAGGTCAGGAATCGTGATCGCCGAGCCGTCCTTCACCAGTTGCTGTCCCAGGATTACGACGCGACCGGACAGCCCCTCGCCTTCTACCTGCAACCGGTCCCCTTCACGGATGCCCGGCTTTACTTCGCGCCAGGTCACCGACCGGCCATCCTCACTGACGATGAAAACGCCGTTGCGGTCAGCGCGCTTGGTCAGCGCTTGCTCCGGGACGATGGTGGTCTCCGCCACCCGGTCCAGGACAACGGTGGCCCTGATGAACATACCAGGCTTGAGCCGATGCTGGGAGTTGTCGATGGTCATTTCGATCCGCGCCTGCCGGGTGGACTTGCGGAAGACGGGAGCGATGCGATCGATGCGGCCCGAGTAGGTTTCGCCCGGATAGGCGTCCGTCGTTAACGCAACCAGCTGCCCGGGTTTCAGGTTCGCGTAGTCTCTCTCGGTGACGAAAACCACACCGATGATGGGATTCAGCTCGACAATCAAAAGCAGCGGTGCGTTAGCAGCTACGGTCTGACCTTCGTCTACATAGCGCTCGGCGACAACCCGATTCTCGTCGCCGCCGGTCCAACCGGCGGTTACCCTGGTGTAGCGGAGTCTGATATTGGCGGTTTCCAGCGATGATTTGGCCTTCGTAACCTGGGCCTCAGCGACTTTCAGCTGAGCCTGCTTGGCCAGGCGATCCTGCCGGACAGCATCGAATTCGGAATCAGATGCGATCCCGCGCTTTAAAAGGGATTCGGTGCGTTTAAACTCGCGGTTGGCAATTTCCAGGGCGCTCTTGGCCTCGGACAGGTTGGCCTTGGCAACCTCCAAATCGGCCTGGGCCTGGGCGACCGCCTGGACGTATTCATCATTATCGAGCTCGGCCACAACCTGCCCCCTTTTGACCGTATCGGCAATATTGACGATCACCCGCAAGACACGGCCGCTGACCTTCGGTGCAACCACAAATTCAGCCAGGGCCTCCAACTCCCCGCTGAATGTCCGCTGCAACGCAATCGGCCCACGCTGAATCTGAGCCACTTCTACCGGCACCGGTCGTGAAGGGCTGCCGCTTTTGCTCGAGACGGACCGCTCTTGGAATTGACTGTAAATCAACCAGCCCAGTCCCGCCACCGCTCCAACCAAAAAAACCATTAAAATATATTTTTTAGGGCTGCCTGTTTTCATGGTAAGCTAATCTTCCTCGTTTCATGTTTGGTCCCCCTTTTGATTATTCGGCTGAAGCGCTAAATTTGTATCCAACGCCGTATACCGTGCTGATGATTTCCTGGCCGGGGAGCCTCTCAGCAATTTTTTTGCGCAGATTTTTGATATGGGTGTCAATGGTGCGGTCATATCCTTCGAAGTCATATCCCTGAATCCGGTTGATCAGTTCATTCCTGGAAAATACACGATTGGGCTGGCTCATCATGGCCTTTAACAACCCGAATTCGTTGGGCGTCAGGTCTAATACCTGTTTATCGATCATCACTTGATGGGCTTTATCATCCAGGCAAATCGAGCCAATAACCAGATTTTGCGATAGTGGTTTGGCATGCAATCTTCTTAAAATCGCTTTGACCCGGGCAACCACTTCCCGGGGACTGAAAGGTTTGCAGATATAATCGTC
>JARFQH010000153.1 GCA_029287875.1 Desulfobacteraceae bacterium
TTTTTCTCACGGATATTTTTCCCTGAGAAAAAATATCCGTGAGAAAAAATATATGCGTTTTAACCGCGTCTGCATCGATGCCTTCGGTTACGAATTACCCCTCAACGTGGTCTCCTCCGAAGACCTCGAGGACCGTCTGGCCCCGCTTTACCGGGCCCTGCGCTTTCCCAAGGGTCAATTGGAAACACTGACCGGCATTCAAGAACGCCGCCTCTGGGATCAAGGCTTCAAAATGGCCGAAGGAGCCGTTCGGGCCGGCCGCAAGGCCCTCGCCGGTTCCGGGGTCGGCCCTGAAGAGATCGGCATGCTGATCTACGGCGGCGTCTGCCGTGACAACATCGAACCGGCCACCGCCTGCGCCATTTCCCACGGGTTGAACCTACCGCCGCAAGCCCAGGTCTTTGACGTGTCGAACGCCTGCCTCGGCGTATTGAACGGCATGGTCCAGATCGCCAACGCGATCGAGCTGGGTCAGATCCGGGCAGGACTGGTTGCGGCGTGCGAAACCTCGCGGGAGATCATCGACATTACCGTCGATCAACTGAACGCTTCGGGTGACATGACCTTTTTCAAGAAGAACGTCGCCACCCTGACCGGCGGCTCGGGCGCCGTCGCGGTGCTTCTGACCGAGGCCTCCCTTTCCCGCAACGGCCGCCGGTTGATCGGCGGCACCGTCCGGCACGCCAACGAACACCACAAACTGTGTCTGTGGGGAGCGGAAACCGACACGACGCCCGACGGCCGGCATTTTATCGAAACCGACTCCATGGGAATCCTCAGCAACGGTGTTCGGTTGGGAAACGACACCTTCAAAGCCTTCAAGCGCGAACTCGGTTGGCCGGCGGATCAACCCGATCGGATCATTTGCCACCAGGTGGGCCGGACCCATCAAAAAAACATTCTCGCGGCCATCGGCGTTCCTGCGGAAAAAGACTTCACCACCTACCGCTATCTCGGTAACATCGGCTCGGTGTCACTGCCGATAACGGCCGCCATCGCGGACGACAGGGGCGTGATCCACAGGGGTGAACGGGTCGGATTTTTGGGAATCGGCAGCGGCTTGAACTGCCTGATGCTCGGCATCGAATGGTGAGTCCGTTGAAACCGCACAAAAACAAACCCATCGATTTCTCGGCTTGGCAGCACCTTTATCCGTTCACCTCCCGTTTCATCGAGCGCGGAGGGCTGAAATACCATTACCTGGACGAAGGTTGCGGTGAACCGGTGCTCATGATTCACGGTAACCCGACCTGGTCCTTCTATTTTCGAGTCCTGATCAAAGCGCTCTCGAACAACTATCGCGTCATCGTTCCGGATCACATCGGATGCGGCCTATCGGACAAACCCGGCCGCGACCGCTACGACTATCGCTTGAAAAGCCGTATCGATGATCTGGCGAATCTTATCGCCCGGCTCGACCTGAAGGAAAAATTGACGCTGGTGCTCCACGACTGGGGCGGAGCGATCGGTCTGGCAACGGCCTTGAGACGGCCGGAACAGATCGGCCGCCTGGTCCTTTTCAACACGGCCGCTTTTCCGCCGCCGAATGGTAAAAAATTGCCGTGGCGGCTGCGGATTATCCGTAACACCCGGAACCTGGCCCAGCCGGCGGTTCTGGGTGCAAACCTTTTCGTGCGCGCGGCGCTGCTGATGGCGTCCCGCCGCCGATTGCCCCGCGAGGTTCGCGCTGGACTGGCCGCACCGTACAACTGCTGGCATAACCGTCTTGCCACCCTGATGTTCGTGCGTGATATTCCCATCGAAAGGGCCGATCCGAGCTACGAGCTGATTCATTTCTTGGACGAAAACCTCCACCGGCTCAGCGGTTTGCCGATGCTGATCTGCTGGGGAGAGCACGATTTCGTCTTCGACACAGACTATTTGCATGAATGGCGCCGGCGTTTTCCCGAAGCCGAAGTCCACACGCTGTCCGATGCCGGACACTACCTTCTGGAAGACGCACCGGACCGGATTCTAACGCTGGTGAATCGTTTCTTGCAAAGCCATCCGCTCTGATTTGATTTAAGGAGAGCGTCTCGATCTCATGGATTTTGATCTACCATACGACGGAACAGAGGATCTGGAGATGACCGGCAGCGGACGGCAGACGAAAAGACCGATAAACGGTCCAAAGCCGAAGCCGCCCGTCTGGACGCCGGCGGACGCTTCACTGCCGATCGATACCGCGGCGACCGACCATATTTTCAATGTCGCCTCTCTCCTGAAACGCATGGCCCGCGTTCAGCCCCACAAAAAAGCGGTCATCTGCCCTTTTGGCCGTGATCGCTGCGGGCGTGTGGCCTATACCCACCTGACCTTCCAGCAGCTCGACCAGGAATCGGACGACCTGGCCTGGGGCCTCGAGAGTGCGGGAATCACCCGCGGGACGCGCACGATCCTGATGGTCAAACCCAGCCTCGATTTTTTCACCCTGACCTTTGCCCTCTTCAAGGCCGGCGCCGTGCCGGTGGTTGTCGATCCGGGCATGGGGATCAGGCGGATGGTCGACTGTTTCAAGCAGTCCAGCCCCTCGGCCTTTGTCGGTGTTCCCGCGGCGCACGTCCTGAGGATTTTGTTTCCGCGGTTCTTCGGTTCCATCAAAACCTGGGTCACCGTCGGTCGCAGCTGGCTTCCGGGCCAGCACAGCCTGAAGAAACTGGGCCGCGCTCGCCGCTTGCCCTTTCCCGCCGCCCAGACCTCCCGCGATGAAACCGCGGCCATTCTGTTCACCACCGGCAGCACCGGTCCGGCCAAGGGAGTGCTTTACACTCACGGCATCTTCGCCGCCCAAATTGCGGCCATCAAATCCCATTTTCTTATTTCAACCGGCGAAATCGACCTGCCGACCTTTCCCCTGTTTGCCCTTTTCGATCCGGCCTTGGGAATGACGGCCGTTATACCGGACATGGACCCCACCCGTCCGGCGCAGGTGGACCCCGTGAAGATCATCGCGGCCGTCAAAGACCACGGCGTCACCAACATGTTCGCCTCACCGGCCTTACTGAACCGCGTGGGACGCTACGGCCGGGAAAACAACGTTAAACTGCCCTCACTGAAACGGGTGATTTCGGCCGGTGCCCCGATCATGCCGGCCAATATCGAACAGTTTGCCGGTCTGCTGGACGAAGAGGCCGACATTCACACCGGCTACGGTGCCACCGAGGCGATGCCGGTGGCCGCCATCGAAGGGCGCGAGATTCTCAACGAAACCCGCTCCCAGAGCGAAAAAGGAAGTGGAATCTGCGTCGGCCGCCCAATGAGCGGCGTCGCGGTGCGCATCATTGCCATCGATGACGGTCCGATCGACGCCTGGTCAGATGCCGTTGCGGCCGGAAACGGCGCGGTCGGTGAAATCACCGTCAAGGGCAGCCAGGTGACCCGGCACTATTTCGAAAACCCCGCGGCCGATGCCCTGTCCAAAATCAGGGACAAAGACGGTGTCTGGCACCGCATGGGCGATCTGGGCCGTTTGGACGAACACGGCCGCATCTGGTTTTACGGTCGCAAGAGTCACCGGGTGGTTACTGCCGGTGGAACGCTTTTCACCATTCCCTGTGAGGCGATCTTCAACAACCACCCGCTGGTTTACCGCAGCGCCCTGGTCGGCGTCGGCAGCGCCCCGAACCAGAAGCCGGTCATCTGCATCGAACTCGAACCAGGCCGGGGCGGCGGCAACAGAATGGAACTGACCCGGAAGCTTTTGGAACTGGCAAGCAGCAGCGAGCTGACGCAAGCGATCGACACGGTGCTCTTCCCGGAAGAATTTCCGGTTGATATCCGCCACAACGCCAAAATTTTTCGAGAGAAGCTGGCCCTTTGGGCGGCTAAAAAAATCTCCGGAAAGAGTCTGTGAACCAACCGAATTTGTTAAAAAACAAACGGATCCTCGTCACCGGCGGCGGCGGTTTTCTCGGATGGGCCGTCGTTCAAAGGCTTCTGGAAAAAGGGGCGCTGGTTTGCAGTTTTTCGCGCCGCTCATATCCGCTGCTCGCGGCCGCCGGTGTGGATCAGGTGCAGGGCGACATCGGCGACCCGGAGGCCGTTGCCGCTGCCTGCCGGGGCGTCGACACGGTGTTTCACATCGCGGCCAAAGCCGGCGTCTGGGGCTGCGCTTCAGACTTTCACCGCACCAACGTCGTTGGGACCCGCAACGTCATTGCCGCGTGCACGGCCGGATCTGTCGAAACTCTCGTTTACACTTCTTCGCCCAGCGTCGTTTTCGATGGCAAGGATATGGAAGGCGTCGACGAGTCGGTGCCATATCCGGATCGCTATCCGGCCCCCTATCCGCAAACCAAGGCGCAGGCCGAAAGAGAAGTGGTTACGGCGGCCGGGACCGGCTTGAAAACCATTGTTCTGCGGCCACACCTGATCTGGGGTCCGGGTGACAATCATCTGGTGCCCCGAATCATCGGGCGTGCCCGGCACCTGCGACGGGTCGGCGACGGCCGCAACCTTGTCGACACGGTCTACATCGACAACGCCGCCGATGCCCATATTCTGGCGGCCGAAGTTCTGAAGACCCGACCGGAGTTATCGGGCCGAAAATACTTTATCAGCCAGGGGGAGCCGATGCCGCTCTGGGAGATGATCAACGCAATCCTGGAGGCCGCCGGTCTGCCCCCGGTGCGCAAATCGATTTCCCTCCGGACGGCCCGCCGGCTGGGCGGCGTGATGGAGATCCTTTACCGGTTTTTACGGCTCGAGAACGAACCGCCGATGACCCGATTTGTGGCGGAAGAACTGGCAACATCCCATTGGTTCGACATCGGGGCCGCCCGTCGGGATTTGGGCTACCGGCCCGTGGTTTCGACCGCCGAAGGGCTTCTCCGCCTGGCGCGATGGCTGGACCCCTCCAGGAGCAAGGGATCGAAAATTAAAACTTGAAACTCGTAGCTCACAGGTAGCCTCGGTCGTCATTTACATCGAATGGTGAATAATGAATATGTCAATTTGATAAATTCAACTGTCGGAGACAGGCAACCGCCCTTTTCGATGTTCAGCGTTCGATGTTCGACGTTCATCTTTTGAGTTACCGGATGAGCGATTGCAAGACGCGACTGAAACTCGGCGCCAACGAGCTTAGCGGGCTAAACCGGCTAACGGGCTAAACTGGCTCAACCAATTTTATGCATTAAGGAGCTTTCATGAAACTGAACGACATATTACCGATTGAAAAATGGTTCGCGCTTGAAAAAGACCTCCACAACCGCTATGGCTTGGACGTCAACGTCTTTGATACCAGCGGCGTGCGTATCTCGGATTTCAAGGAGTGGGTCAACAGGCTGTGCCCGGCCATCAAGGCCACCGACAAGGGACAAAGTTTCATCTGCGCGGTGGCGCACATGAACATCGCCGCCCAGGCCATGCAGACCCGCCGGCCTGCGATCGAAGAATGCGATGCCGGTCTGGTCAAGATCGTGGTCCCGATCTTCATCGACGATACGTTTTTGGGGGCTGTCGGCGCCTGCGGTCTGCTGCTCGACGAAGGCGAGGTCGACACGTTTCTGATTGACAAAACCACCGGTATCGATGAAGAAACGGCGCAGAAACTCGCTGCAGGCGTCGGTACGATCTCGAGCGCCGGAGCCGCGTCACTCGCCGAGGATGTGACCCGGCGAATCGCCTCCATCGTCACCGCGTATAAAAACAATCGCCAATCTTAACGATATGATGCCATTGGACCAGAACACGTGAAACGGGTTAAAGGTCAAACGGAATTCAAGGGGTCGATCAACCGGGGCACTCATCATATGATATCCAGGTACTCCTGGCGTGGGGATACAACCTTATGACGGCAAAAAAAGAGGTGTTGATCATCGGCGGCGGGGTGGCCGGTCTTTCGGCGGCGCTCGGCCTCTCGCAGCTGGGTATTCGGTCGGTTCTGGTCGACAAACAAGCCTGCCTGGGCGGCTTTGCGGCCCAATACGCTTGCAAGGCCACCTCGGCCTGCGTCAAGTGCGGCGCCTGTATGGTGATGGAAAAGATCAGCCGGGCCGTCGAAGACCCGAACATCGACGTGCTGACCGGCAGCCGGATCGCTCAAATATCCAGTTCCGAGGGATTCAAGACGGTCATAACACAAAAGGCTTCAGACGGCCGGACACGGCAACAGACCCGTGAAACCGCGGCCGTGATTCTTGCCTGCGGATTCAAACCGTTCGATCCCGAAAACAAGCCCTATGGTTACAAACGCTTTACTAATGTCGTCACCAACCTCGATCTGGAAAGGATGCTGCGCCAAGACAGTGTCCCCCTGCGGCCCTCGGACGGCGCCGCACCCGCTCGTATGGCCTTTATTCAGTGCGTGGGCAGCCGGGACGCCAAACTCGGCCATCTGTGGTGTTCGAAGGTTTGCTGCGCGTCCGCACTGCGCATGGCGCGGCTGATCAAGATGCGCAGGCCGGCAACCGAGATGACCTTTTCTACATCGACGTGCAGACTTTCGGCCAAGAGTTTCAGCGGTTCTACGACGATGTGCGGGAAGAAGTTCACATGATTCGCGCCATTCCAGGCGACGTCTACCGAACCCCGGATGATCGCCTGACGGTTGTTTACTACGATTTTAACTCCGGGCAGAGCCGAGAAGAGCCGTTCGACATGTTGGTGCTCTCCATCGGCATCACCCCTGCGGCAGATGCCAGGGACCTGGCGGCCAAGCTCAATCTACCGACCGGCTCCTCCGGTTTCCTTCCGGTCGCGGCAAACGGTGGAAACCCGGAGACTCCGGGTGTTTTTGCCGCCGGAACGGTGTGCGGACCAATGAGCATCGCCGAGTCGGTTGCCGCCGGTGATCGCGCCGCTCAGGCGGCGGCGGCTTATTTGCAAGGCAACATCAGAGCGGAGGTGCACTCTTGACAGGCCCGACATTGATTATCGGTAGTGGAACCTGCGCACGTGATGTGGCCCGCCATCTGACTTCCGAAGGCCGCCATACCGTCATCGCCGCTGCGAATGGGACAAACGGCGATCGGCCGTATCTTGCAGCGAACACGCCCGGCAGCGGTTCGATCGAAGTCCTTAGCGGGGCTCGGCTCAGCGCCTGCCGCGGTTTTATCGGTCAATTCGAAGCGATGTTCACACAAAGCGGCGCGACCCTGCAGAGACGGGTGGCATACATCGTCATCGCCGAAGAAAACCGGCGGATTCCCAATTTTGACCTTTACCGACTGCGGGCCGGTTCGGTCGTGCAGTCACTTTCGGCCTTCAGAAAAGAATTCGCCATGAGCCCCGAGACGTTCGCAAACCGCCGGGTTGTCTTCCTGCACGGTCTCCGGCTGGAGAGCGAACCCGTGTTGGCGGAAGAAGTGTTACGCAGCGCCCTCGAACTTCAGACTGTTTCAGGCGCCCGCGCGCACGTTTTGACGGGTAATTTGAAGGTGGCCGGCAATGGTCTCGAAGCCCTTTACCGCGATGCCAAGAGCGCCGGCGCCCTTTTCTTCAAGTTCACCGACACCCAGCCGACGATCGACCAAACAGAAACCGACCCAGTGACGATCGAATTCCGGGATGAGATCACCGGCCACGATTACCGCCTGTCACCGGACATCACCGTCGTCGACGAGCGCATCGTTCCCGCAGCTTATGTGGAACATCTCGCCGCGGTTCTGGGGCTTCGTCGCGGCCCGGCAGGCTTCCTGCAATCCGAAAACGTCCATCGCCTGCCTGTTTTCACCAACCGCCGCGGCATACTGGCGGTCGGGTCGGCCCGGGCCGTCCTGTCGCCGGCCGACGTCGAACGAGAGGCTGCCTGCGGCGCACTGGCCGTTCTCGGCCTCGCCAATCTGGAGGGACACCCGCAGGTGGAAGCGGCCGAAATCAACCCCGGTCACTGCATCCGCTGTTTGACGTGCTTCCGTTTGTGCCCTTATGGTGCCGTCAACAAGGGCAACCGTATCGCGGTGGTGGCGGACGCCTGCGCCGGTTGCGGCATCTGCGTCGCGGAATGCCCGCGCGGCGCCATCCAACTGGGCTCAATCCGCACGGTGATCGAAAAGGAAGACGCCGCAATCAGTGCGTCTGAAACGCCCGCCCCCGATCCTCGCATGGTCGTCTTTGCCTGCGCCCGCTCGGCCGACAAAGCCCGCGAACTGGCCGGGGGCCACGGGCAAAAATCGCCCTCCGACCTAAAAGTGGTGACGGTTCCCTGCGCCGGAGCCATATCCGTCCAACACATCCTGTCGGCGTTTGCCGGCGGTGCCGCCGGCGTCATGGTCCTGACCTGCCACATCGACAACTGTCATTCCGAAACCGGCAACCGGCATGCCCGGCGACGGGTCGATTATCTGGTCGATCACCTCGACCGGATGGGGTTTGGCGGCGATCGCCTCGAAATTGCCACCCTGGCGGCCAACATGCCGACCGAATATGCCGATATGACCCGACGATTTTCCCGGAAGATTCAAAAATACGCGAATCAGAGGTGACCCATGACCGAAAACCCGACATCAACGCCAAAACCAACGCCAAAATCGAAGATCGATACCAAAACTCTCGCGCCCGGCCGTTTCGAATCCTGGCCATACGAACAGGATGTCTGCCTGACCTGCGGTCTATGTGCCAGCGCCTGCCCGGCATCCGGTATCGACGGCTTCGACCCGCGCAAGATCGTCCGCATGGTCGCGCTCGGACTGGAGAAAGAAGTGGTTGCCGCCCGCTGGCCTTGGATTTGCACGATGTGCGCCAAATGTGAAGTCCTCTGTCCAATGGAGATCGACATCCCGAACATCATGCGGTCCATCCGATCCCTGCGGGAACGCGACCAGGTGCCGGGGATTTTGCACAAAGGCGTCGATGCGGCCCTTCGGACCGGCAACAACCTCGGGCTGCCCAAGGAGGACTTTCTCTTCATTGTCGAAGACGTGGCCGAAGAGATCGCCGAAGAGCCGGGCTTCGAAGGCTTCACGGTGCCGGTCGACAAGAAGGGAGCCAAAATCCTCTCGACCATTCACAACAAACTGATCAACACCCACACCGAAGACCTAAAGCACTGGTGGAAGATCTTTCATGCGGCCGGGGAAGACTGGACCATTACATCCGACGCCTGGGAAGGGACCAGCTGGGGTTTTTTCACCGGCGACGATGCCGCCATGAAAGTCATGGCCGGCCGCATTGTCGAACAGGTGGAAAGGCTGGAGATTAAAAACCTCATGTGGCCCGAATGAGGGCACGCTTATCTGTCGACCAGGTCTGGTCTCGAAAAATGGTATCCGGAAATTCTGAAGAAGATCGGCACTTACACGGTCTTCGATCTTTTGGTGGCCTACATCAAGCAAGGCCGCATCAAGTTGGACAAATCACGCTTCGATGTCTTGGCCACCTACCATGATCCCTGCAATTACTGCCGCAAAGCGGAAAAGTTGTTCGGTTACGGGTATTACAAGGAACCGCGCTGGATCATGTCGCAGTGCCTCGAAAACTGGGTCGATCTCTATCCGTCTCGGCAGCATCAGATCTGCTGCGGCGGCGGCGGCGGGGCCCTTACCACCGGCTATCACGAAGAAAGGGTGTATTACGGCCGCAGGAAAATGGAGCAGATCAAGGCCTCAGGCGCCGCCATGATCGTGGTGCCCTGTCACAGCTGTCACGGGCAGCTCAACAACATCAAGAAGAACTACGGCCTGCAGGAACTGTCGGTCAAATACCTCTGGGAGCTTGTCGCCGACTGTCTGATTCTCAACGGGAGCGCACCATGAACAAGGCCGTCATTTCGGTCCTGGGGCCGGATCGACCCGGCATCATCGCAGCTGTGACCAGGATGCTGTTCGAAAAGAACTGCAACATTGAAAATGTCAGTCAGACAATCCTGCAGTCCGAATTCAGCGGTATCTTCATCGTGGCCCTGCCCTCGGAGCAGTCGCTTGCAGACCTGCACGACTATCTCGAGGAAGGCCTGACGCCTCTGAGCCATCACGTTTTCGTCAAACCGCTCGAAGTGACAGGCCCGGTCTTTACAATTGCCAAAAGCGAACCGTTCGTGATCACCACCAAGGGCCCGGACCGCAAAGGCCTGGTAGCCGCCATAACCGAAATCATCGCCCGATACGGGGTCAACGTGACCAATCTGCAGGCGGTTTTCAAAGGCGGTGACGATCCGAACAGCAACATCATGATCTATGAGGTCGACATTCCGGTCGATATCGACCAACAGGGGCTTTACACCGACCTGCGCGCTAAGGCAGCGGAATTGAGCCTTCAGATCAGTATTCAACACCGCAACATTTTCGAAGCCATCAATCGCATTTAACCGTATACGGTTGTCAGGGATTCTGACGAAAGAAAAACATGCTGACGGAAAGAGAAATTCTATCGACCCTCGAGATGCTGGAGAACGAACATCTGGACCTGCGGACGGTCACGCTCGGAATCAACCTGCTCGATTGTGCCAGCCACGACCTCAAACGGTTTCAGGACAATGTCCTGTCTAAAATAAACGATCTAGCCGGCGGCCTCGTCAGGACCTGCGACCGTGTCGGAAACAAATACGGCATCCCGGTGGTCAACAAACGGATTTCGGTCAGTCCGATCGCCGTCGCGGCGGCCCCTTTTTCATCCTCCCAGATGATCGACATCGCGCACACACTGAACCGCGCGGCGCAAGATGTGAACGTCGATTTTATCGGCGGTTTTTCCGCCCTGGTGGAGAAAGGAATTGCCAAGGGCGACCGCGCCCTCATCGATGCCATACCCGAAGCACTGGCCGGGACCGACCGGGTTTGCGCTTCGATCAACGTGGCCTCCACCCGGGCGGGCATCAACATGGACGCCGTTTACTTGATGGGCCAAAAGATCAAACGTGCCGCCAGCCTCACCGCCCGGCGAGACGGCATTGCCTGCGCCAAACTCTGCGTTTTTGCCAACATCCCGCAGGACATTCCGTTCATGGCCGGGGCATACCTTGGCATCGGAGAAGCCGATGCGGTCATCAACGTTGGCGTCAGCGGACCCGGGGTGGTCAAGAAGGCGATCGACCGCGCCCTGGCCGCAGACCCGCGCATGGACCTGGGACAGATATCCGAACTGATCAAACGCACGGCCTATAAAGTCACCCGGGTGGGTGAACTCATCGGCCGGGAGGTGGCCGCGAACCTTGACATCCGATTCGGTGTGGTCGACCTGTCCCTGGCGCCGACACCGAACGTCGGCGACAGCGTGGGAGAAATCTTTCAGAGTCTCGGCCTGCTGAGCATCGGTGTTCCCGGCACCACGGCTGCCTTGGCGCTTCTAAACGATGCCGTGAAAAAAGGCGGCGCCTTCGCCAGTTCACATGTCGGCGGCCTCAGCGGTGCTTTTATTCCGGTCAGCGAAGATCTGAACATTTCCGAATCGGCCGCCGCAGGCCATCTGACCCTCGAGAAACTCGAAGCGATTACCAGCGTCTGCTCGGTGGGACTCGACATGGTGGCGCTTCCGGGCGATACGTCCGATGAAACCCTGGCCGCTATTATCGCCGATGAAATGGCGATCGGTGTCATCAACAAAAAAACGACGGCAACCCGCCTGATCCCTGTGCCGGGAAAAAACGCGGGCGACAAGGCCCACTTCGGGGGTTTGCTCGGTCAAGCCGTTATCATTCCGGTGAACAACTCACGCGGAGCCAATCGCTTCATTCGGCTCGGCGGCCGAATCCCGGCCCCGATCCAGAGCCTTGTCAACTGATGTATCTTCACAACCTCATACTGAAATACTACTGTAAATTGCTGCTGTTCAACCCGGACTCATAAGGCACCCCCCTTACCTGAGGATCGTTGCCCATGCCCCGTTTAAACCGTCATAGCCTCTCAGACCGTTCCACTTTTCTCTACCATCATCTCCTGTTAGATCTCTTCAAATATGTGGCCGTTGTGGGCGCTCTGAGCTGGCTGATTTTTCGAGGCGTCGAAAGATTGGGATACAACTGGCAGTGGTACCGCGTACCGGTCTACCTCTATTCAATCGAAAACGGCCACTTGACGCCCGGTCCTCTGATCGACGGACTCTTCGTCACGCTGCAGATCACGGTCGTCAGTCTGATCCTGGCACTCGCCTTCGGCCTGATAACCGCTATTTTGCGCCTCTCGCATTCCTTTGCCGCCAGAGGTGTCTCAAGGGGCTATCTCGAATTGATGCGCAACACGCCGCTCCTGGTGCAGCTCTTTTTGATCTATTTCGTGCTGTCGCCGGCCCTCGATCTCAATGCGTTCACCTCGGCCGTGCTGGCCTTGAGCCTGTTCGAAGGGGCCTATATTTCGGAAATCTTCCGCGCCGGGATTGTGTCCATTTCCCGGCACCAGTGGGAAGCTGCTTTCAGCATCGGCCTGAGCAGGTGGCACACATACCGATTTGTCGTTCTGCCCCAAGCAGTTCGCAGAATGCTGCCGCCTCTCACAAGTCAAGCCGTCTCGCTCATCAAGGATTCGGCCCTGGTCAGTACGATCGCGATCTATGATCTGACCATGCAGGGTCAGATCATCATCGCCCAAACGTATCTCGTGTTCGAGCTCTGGTTCACAATTGCCGCCATCTACCTCGTCATGACCATGAGCCTTTCACTCACCGTTTACACTCTCGAAAAACGCCTCAGAGTTGTGGAGTGAAATCGATTGCGGTAATTGGTTGATGGAACCGTGCGGCAGCAGGCGTGGTATCTTATAGGCACAAAATCGTCTCAACTGTACGAAAGGAGAGTTTCAATGAAGCGCAGACAGGAAATACTGATCTTGGTAACGGTGCTGGTGATTTCAATGGGTCTTGCCGGTGCTGCAACGGCCGGAAAAATCCAGCAGGAACTGACCGGGGAGAGCACGATCGAAAATGCGCTGAAGCGAGGTGTGCTGCGGGTGGGCCTGTCGACCTTTGTCCCGTGGGCCATGAAGGACAAGACCGGCAAGCTCATCGGCTTTGAGATTGATGTCGCCAATCGACTGGCGCAAGACACCGGTGTTGAAATCGAGTTCGTGCCGACCAAGTGGGCCGGAATCATTCCGGCATTGCTGACAGGCAAGTTCGACGTCATCATTGGAGGGATGGGTATCTTGCCGCAGCGCAACCTCAAGGTGAACTTCACCATCCCCTACGACTACAGCGGAATGTCGATCGTGGCGCACAAGCAGCAGGCCGCCGGTTTCAAGCGCCTGGAGGAATTCGACCGTCCCGAAGTCAAGATCGCCGCCCGCCTCGGATCAACCGCCGAGATGGCCGTCAGGAAACACATGCCGCAGGCCAAGCTTAAACTTTTCGACGACGAGTCACAAGTCATCCAGGAACTTCGGAGCGGCAGGGTTCATGCCCTGGTCGCCTCCGCACCGCTGCCGACATTTCTGGCTTTGGAAAACCCGGAAGTCCTCTTTTTGCCGCTGCAAGAGACCTTTACGAGGGAACCGATTGGATTTGCGGTTCGCAAAGGCGATGTCGACACGCTGAATTACTTCAACAATTGGATCCGTGTGGTCGAAGCGGAAGGCTGGCTGAAAGAACGGAAACAATACTGGTTCTACACGAAAGAGTGGGAAAAACAGTTGAAGTAAATCTCCTCCCTAATTTACAAGGTTTGCCGGAGTGACGCTGATTTGTTCGAGAAAAAAATCAAGATAACGGTGCTCGATGCCGCCGTGCTCCTTATCGTGGCCGCCGCCGGTATCTATCTTGCCTACCGGATTCAAGCCGGCCTGCAGTACAGATGGCACTGGAGCGCCATTCCCCAGTACCTTTTTCGATTCGACACCGTTGCGGGGAGTTGGAAGCCGAACATGCTTATTCTGGGGCTTCTGACCACCATTCGCCTGAGCATCTGGGCAGCGCTACTGGCAACAATTATCGGAACGGTCATGGGACTTCTTCGTGTCAGTTCCGGTCTTTTCAACCGGCTGATCGGCGGCACCTATGTCGAGATCGTGCGCAACCTTCCGCCGCTGGTCCTCGTGTTTATTTTTTATTTTTTCATCGGTGATCAGATTCTGCCGGCTCTCGGCGCCGAAAGGCTTGTATCCGGCTTATCAGGGTCCGGTCGCAGTCTCCTGGAGGTCCTCTTCGCGCCCCCGGCCCTCTTGGTGCCATTTCTGTCGGCCCTGTTGACCCTTGCCGTTTTCGAAGGCGCCTATATGACCGAAATCGTGCGATCCGGCATTCAGTCGATCGAAACAGGGCAGTGGGAGGCGGCCGCTGCCCTTGGTTTCACCAAATCACAACAAATGCGTCACATCGTTCTGCCCCAGGCCGTGCAGCGCATTTTGCCGCCCCTGGCCGGCCAATTCATCTCGACAATCAAAGACTCGGCCATCGTTTCGGTCATCTCTATTCAGGAACTGACGTTTCAGGGTATGGAACTGATGGCCACCACCTACTTCACTTTTGAAATCTGGATCACCATTACCGGTCTGTATCTCCTGTTGACCCTCAGCTGCTCTCTGGCGGTCGAAAGGCTCGAAATACGCCTGCGCAAGGGGCGCACCTTCGGCCATAACTGACTGCGATCGACGCACTTTAAAAATGAACTGCCTCCAATCAGCCACATCACATCCGGCCGGTTGAAAAATTATCTCATTTGATCGAGAGGACCGGACAGGGCGCTTTGATAATAACGAATTGGGCCGTCGAGCCCATCAACAACTTACCAACCTTGGAGCGCCTCTTGACTCCCACGACCATTAGATCGACATCGTTTTCCTTGGCAAAACGAACCAGATCTTCACCCGGAGCAAGTCCTCGGATCAGAAGATGGGTTTCACAGGCAATATTTTCTGCCGTAAAAATAGATTTGGCGTATTCCAATCCCCGCTCAGCCTGCAGTATTTCTT
>JARFQH010000159.1 GCA_029287875.1 Desulfobacteraceae bacterium
ATGTAGAACCGGCCGCTCGCTCAAAAAGGGCCGCGGTCATCCGCCGGTCCGTACAGACGTATGCGGACCTGCTCGAAAAAAATCTTCGCGAGAATCCCTTCGAGTTGTATAATTTAAAAAAGTTTATAGGTGAACCAAAACATAGAGACGAGGATAGGGTTTGTGTTCAGGGGTGTGTTGGTGTGTAAATAAACAGTTTTGTTAGAGTGATTTGGAGCGTGAGCTGGAGTGGGAGAGGGTGTTTGTTGTCTAATTGCGAACCATCCAATGCCTGACGAGACGATTCTATGCGACGCGATGCAATCGAATCTGCCATCCTTAAAATCTTTGCGGAAAAGTTTGAAATCGAAGCGCCGGGTGTCGATGACGATTTACGGGACGGTTACGAATTTGACAGCATCGACGCCATCGAGCTTTTACACGAGATTGAAATTATGCTCGATACTCAACTGACAAGAGCCGAGAAAAAGAACGCGATGGAAATCAGAACCATCAACCAGATCGTCAGTTACACGGTGGCCCTGGCAACGGCGCGCTGCCAGATGGATTCCGCCGGTCCCGAATGTCTGTCGACAACGGGGCAATAATGGCACGACGCGTCGTCATAACGGCCTGCAGCGCCATCACGCCGATCGGCCGAACCCGTGCAGAGATCGTCCGTCATCTGGCCGAGGGTATTTCCGGCGTCAAACCGCTGCGAAACGACGGTCTTTTGACCGAGCACATCCATTCCGGTGTCTACGGGACGGTGGCGTATCCCATCGATTACGATTTCAAACGCAGTCACAGCAAGACCATGGGACCGGTTTCATTTTATGCCTGCCAGGTGGCGAAAGAGACGCTGGCGGCCTCGGGACTCGATCCGGTCTTCATTGCCGCGGGACGGCTCGGGGTCGCTTTCGGCTCAACCCACGGCAGCCCGTCGGTCCAGCGGAACATTTACAAAACCTTTTTCAGCGAATCGAAACAACAGTTTGCCTCGATCGGGGCGGTCGATTATCTCAAATCGATGGTCCACACCACGGCGGTGAACATCACGAAAATGTTCGGCATCACCGGCCGGGTCATTTCTTCGTCCACCGCCTGCACGACGAGCAGCCAGTCGATCGGGTTCGGCTACGAGTCGGTCAAATACGGCATGCAGGATGCCATGCTGTGCGGCGGGGCCGACGAGTACGACACGACCACCGTGGCGGTCTTCGACAACCTGCTGGCCTGTTCGTCGGAATTCAACGCCACCCCGCACCTCACGCCGCGTCCTTTCGACGTGCGGCGTGACGGGCTGGTGGTCGGCGAAGGGGCCGGGGCCTTGCTGCTCGAAGAATACGAACACGCCAAAAACCGCGGCGCAGATATTCTCGGCGAGATCATCGGGTTTTCCTGCAACAACAACGGCGGCGACTTGATTCTGCCGAACACCCGGGGAATCACCGATACGATCGCACTGGCCCTGAAGGATGCCGACATCGGTCCGGAGGCGGTCGACTTCATCAGTGCGCATGCCACCGGCACCAAAATGGGCGATGTGATCGAGGCCCAGGCGACCGGCAGCATCTATGGTAAAGGGCCTTCCGTCACCGGTTTGAAGAGTTACATGGGTCACACCATGGGCTCCTGCGGCGCTATCGAGGCAATCATCACCCTCTTCATGATGGCGGAAGAATTTGTTCCACCGACGCTGAACCTGATCGAGGTGGATGGCCGCTGCGCAATGATTCGACACGTGCAGCATCTCGAGAAAAAAGAAATCCGGATTGCTGCGGTTCAGAATTTTGCCTTCGGCGGGGTGAACACTTGCTTCATACTTAAAAAAATCGACACGTAAGGGTCGCGGCAAAAATGAAGTGCGCCATTGTTTCTCGCGAGCCCTGAATCTGCAGGCGGTAATGAATGCCAGAAAGGGATCACCCCGACCACCGAAGTCTTCAACCCGCTCTCGATTTTGCCATCACGGTGCTGCTGTGGATTTATTTTACAGTCGGGTTCTTCTTTTTCTTCTCTCCTTTTTATCTCTGGGCCTTCTTCTTTGCAGGCCAAAGGGAAACATCTTTTCAACGGCTCAACAGCCGCTTCTATCGCGGGTTCTTCGCGTTCGCCCGGGTGCTGATGCCCGGTCACCGCTGGGAAATCCCGCCCGAGGTCAGGGACATCCGGTCGGCGGTCATCGTCTGCAACCACCGGTCCTATCTCGATTCGATTCTGCTGATTTCGCTGTATGACAAGCACAACACCATCGTTAAGAGCCGGCTGTTCGACATCCCGCTCTTCGGGCGCATGCTGCAGTGGTCCGGCTATATACCGTCATCCTCCCAGGGGCGGTTTTCCGAAATGATGATCCAGCGGATCGAAAAAATGCCGGCGTTCTTGGCCGACGGCGGCAATCTGATTATTTTTCCCGAAGGCACCCGCAGCCAGGACGGCCGCATCGGACGACTCAACAAGGGCGCCTTCAAAATCGCCCGGAGCTGCCGGGCGCCGATCAAAGTCCTTTTCGTCCGCAACACTGAAAAAATGTTTCGGCCCGGCTCGTTTTCCTTCGACACCCGCGGCCCGAATACCATCAGCCTCGCGCTGATCGGTACAATCGATTCGGCCACAAACCGTGAAACCGGCTTCCTGTCGGAAGTGATGGACCGGGTGCACGCGATGCTCGAATCGCAGAACAAGTGAGGAAACATGAAGATTGTCTTGATGTCCATGCCCGACGTGGCGGCAGTCATTATGCACGAGAGCGCCTTTCACATGCCGAACAACGGCATCGCCAGTATCGGCGCCAACGTCGACGACGGCCACCACGTGACAATCGTCGACTTGATTCGCAAGCGACGCCGGGTCGGCCAATACGTGAGCGGGATCCTGCCGAAAATCCGACCGGATGTGGTCGGTCTTTCGGCCATGGCCTGGCAGTACGACACCTGCACACGGCTCATTCGTCTCATCAAACGCCTGCTGCCGGACGTTAAAATCGTTATTGGCGGGTATCACGCGACCCTCATGTACGAGGAAATTGCCGCCTCGGAGGAGGCGGCCCTGATCGATTTCATCGTCCGGGGTGAAGGCGAGGAGTCCTTCAGGCGGCTGGTGAACGCCCTCGACGGCAAAGACCGCGTCGAAGACATCCCGTCTCTTTCGCACAAGAATAACGGCGTCTTCGTTCACAATCCGCGGGGCGACCTCCTCGATCTCTCCCGGCTCAAGCTTCCGATCCGCGACAAGCGGCGGCTCACCTGGGGCTACCACATCATGAACAACAAGATCGAAGTCATGGAGACCTCCCGGGGGTGCACCCGAACCTGCAGTTTCTGCAGCATGAACCACATGTACGGCCGGACCTTCCGCCCCTTTCCGGTGGACCGGGTCATGGCCGATATCGACGATATCTACTTCAATCGCAAAACGCGCTGGATATTCGTGGCCGACGACAACCTGGTGCTGGAACCCGAGCGTGTCATCGGGATTTGTGAGGCCATCAGCGCTCGGAAATACCGCAACTTGAATTTCGTGGTGCAGGCCGACTGCATTACGATGTCCCGGAACGAAGAGATGGTCCGCAAAATGGCGCAGGCCGGCTTCAGGACGGTCTTTCTCGGGATCGAAAACGTCTCGAAGAAAAATCTCAAGGCGGCGGGCAAGGGCGACATCGTCGCTGCCTCGCGCAAGGCCGTGGCCAACTGCCACAAGTACGGCATCATGGTGGTGGGCGGCATGATTTTCGGCTTTCCGAATGACACCGAGGAAGACATCATCGAAAACTATCGCTTTTTGAAGTCGATCGAGGCCGATACCGCCTATTGCCAGATCCTGACCCCGTACCCGAAAACCGCCATGCGCCAACATCTAATCGAAGAGGGGCTGGTCACCAACAAGCATGATTACACGCGTTACAACGGCATGTGGGCCAATGTCAGAACCCGTCATTTGAGTGCCGAGCAGCTGCAGTACCTGGTCTGGTATCACCGGCAGAAGGTAATGGGCTGGTGGGAGCCGTCGGAACGCGTGCGGCAGCGGGGACCGATGTGGACGTCGATCTGGATTTACGGATTTAAACCGTTCCTGAAAGTCTATCTGGGCCGCCGCCTCAAAAAATACGGTTGGAGGGGCCGCTACGATATCGACATGAAGCGCTTGCCGGAAGTCAACCACTTCCGCGATCTCGAGCTGGTTTGACGCAGCCGATAGGGAAGTTGTGTATGAAAGCGGTCTACATCGTCAAGCAAGCGGTCGCTACCGGGCTCGGCAGCAGCATCCAGGAGAACTGGGACAGGCTCATTAAAGGGGAGAGTGCCATCGCGGCCGTCGCCCCTCGGCATGCAAATCGATCGAGCGGCCGGAGGGCCGCGATCATAGCCGATCTGGTACCCGATGCCGGGGAGAACCGCGTGTGTGCGGTGGCCCGCAGGGTGCTCGACCGGATACGCCCGGTTCCTCCCAACACCTGCATCGTCTGGACCGGCCTCAAGGGCAATGCCGAATACATCGAGGCTGGAGGGAAAAAGGCCATCCCCTTCCTGCCGGAACACTATCGCCGGTGGGTGGCCGAGCTGTTGGACACCGGCGGCCGGGGGCTCGACATCAGTGCGGCCTGCGCCTCGTCCACCGTCGGGCTGGCGATCGGCGCCCAAAAGATTGCCCGGGAAGAATATCGCTCTGTTCTCGTCTGTGCGGCCGACGTGGTCACCGGCTTTTCGGCCGCCGGTTTTTCGGCCCTGAAGGCGTTGACTGCAAGCGCTTGCCGTCCTTTTGACAGGGCCCGGGACGGGATGTGTGTCGGAGACGGTGCCGCGGCCCTATTGCTGGCCGATGCGAAAACCGCCGCCGACTGTAAGCTGGATCGACTGGCACAGGTGTTGGGTTGGGGTATCGCGACCGACGCCATCCATATCACGGGGCCCGCTCGCGACGGCAGAGGTCTGGTGGCGGCGACTGAAATGGCCATGGGCATGGCCGGGATGCCGCCGGATGACGTCCAGGCCTTCTGTGCCCACGGAACCGGTACCGTTTTTAATGACGGGATGGAACTGGCCGCCATCGAAACGGTTTACGGCAACCGACTTTTCCCAATTTTTTCGATCAAGGGGGCGATCGGTCACACTCTGGGGGCCGCCGGCGGCATCGATGCGGCGATCAGTGTACACGCCCTTGCCAAAAAGCGGGTTCCCCCGACCGTGGGATTGAAAACTCCTGAAGCGAAGGGGGTCGGTCGGGTGTCCAATCGAACCCAGGCGTTTGACGGCCGCACCATATTGACCACCAATTCCGGATTCGGGGGCATCAACGCGGCACTGGTGCTGCAATCGGTCGATAGTTGAAACTTGAAACTCGAAACTCGAAACTCGCAGGCAAGCGCCTCCACCGGATTTGAGGTTACAGGTCCGAAACTAGAAACAAACCGAACCGACTCATTGGCCTCAACGGGCAAAACGGGCCCAACGGACTCAACCGTTTCACGAGTGGCCGGGCCTGATGTCGGCGCCGGCGCGACGAGAAATCATGGTCTTTAATGTCATCGGCGGTGGCTGGGTCACCGCCGTCAGCTATGGTCGCATGACCGAAGGAATCAGGCCGGTTCTGGCTGTGGGTGATCCGGTGATTCCTCCGGTCGAGTCGATTTACACCCACCCTCCGGTCCGGTATCGACGGTTCGACGATTATTCACGGATCGGCTGTGCCGCGATCGCTTTGGCCTTGAAAGACGCCGGACTGGAC